>SVDS01000264.1 GCA_015057715.1 Paenibacillaceae bacterium | reverse complement strand
ACCTTTGCCGGTATTTAAAGAAGGTCAGAACCGCTCTGTAGGTATTGGAGGGACAGGAACTGTAGTGACGAAACAGTCTTCAGATCCCAAGCTGGCAGCAGATTTTATTACATATGCCAAGTGCTCTTCAGAAGGAAGCCGCCAGATCTGGGAACAGCTTGGATTTGATGTATGCAATACAGACTTATGGACGGATGCCACCGTAACCAAGGATTCATCCAATCAATATATCAGCTTTTTTAAGACCAATCCTTTTGATGTTTTAAATGAGGTTAAATCAGAGATTAATACCTTAAGCATTACAAAGATGACTCCTGCAATCAATGATTATTTCTGTACTACTACCTTAAACGAGGTATTACAAGATGGTAAGGACGTAGATGAGGCTTTAAAGGATGCCCAGGATTATCTGGAATTAGAGCAGTAGTTCTGTAATGCTTTACCATTGGAGGGGGTTGAATGAAAATGAAACGGATTTTTTATTCGCAAAAAGCAGCTCCATTTCTGTTTGTGCTGCCATTTATATTAAGCTTTACTGTGTTTTGGATTTACCCTCTGTTCAGCACGTTTAAAATGAGTTTTCAGAGTATTCTTCCGGGTCAGATAGAATGGATCGGTCTTACAAATTATGAGAAGCTGTTGAAAGATACCACATTTCACACAGCGATCAGAAACAGTCTTACCTATATGTTTTTTTCCATTGCATTGCTGATTCCATTTCCAATGTTGTTTGCCGTTCTGATGGACAGCAATCTGGTAAAGGCAAAAGGATTATGGAAGGGGGCATTATATTTACCAGCCCTGACATCAGTGGTGATTTCAGGTACTTTATTCCGCCTGATGTTTTCCGAACTTCCAACTGGTCAGATGAATGTCTTTTTAAACGTTCTGGGAAAGGCTCCCATTCCATGGCTGAAAGAAAAAGGATTCGCCATGTGCGCGCTTTTAACCCTTTGCTGCTGGAGGTGGACCGGCGTGAATATGCTGTATTTTCTGTCTGGCCTTAAAAGCATTGATACCACCCTGTATGAATCAGCTTCGATCGATGGGGCATCAGCATGGAACAAATTCCGTTATATAACCATACCTTTGCTGAGACCCACCACGATCTACGTACTGACCATCAGTGTTTATGCCGGACTGTCCATGTTTTTGGAAAGCTTTATGCTATGGGCAGGAAATTCTTCGCCGAAAAATATTGGACTGACCATTGTGGGATATCTTTATAAAAGGGGTATTGAAAAGAATCAGATGGGATATGCCTCAGCTGTAGGTCTGACTCTCCTTGGAATGGCACTAATCATAAATGTGATTCAGCTGATTCTTAACGGAACGTTTAAAAAGGAGGAAAATTAATTATGAATATTAATAAGAAAAAACTCCTTTCGGCAATGTCAACGGCAGCCTTCGCGTTCCTCAGCCTTTTGGTACTGTTTCCTGTACTGGCAGGCTTTCTGGCTTCTTTTCGGCCAGGAAGAGAATTGATCCGCCGCGGACTTAGCATTAACCTTGATTTTTCCACAATGTCATTTAGCAATTACACCTATCTTTTTTCCTGGAATGCAGATTCTAAAAAGTATTTTATGTGGTTTAAAAACAGCATGGTACTGACTTTGCTTTCCGTAGTACTGACGCTGATTATCTGTTATTTTGTAGCTTATGGACTGACCATGTATGATTATCGGCTGAAGAATGTGTTGTTCTTTCTGGTAATTGCAACCATGATGGTTCCGTTTGAAATTTTGATGCTGCCCATGTATCAGGAGATGATTGATTTAAAACTGATTGATACCACTGCCGGTGTAATTCTTCCCGGGTTATGCAGTGCATCTACCATCTTTTTCTTTCGTCAGTATATGGTTTCTCTGCCAAAAGAACTGCTGGATGCCGGAAGAATTGATGGCGCTACAGAGTTTGGTATCTGTGTGAAGATCATGATGCCCTTGACTAAACCTGCATTCGCAGCCATGGGGATTTTATGTGCCATGGGGGCATGGAATAATATGCTCTGGCCCATGATGGTATTTAGAAATTCGCAGAAATTCACGCTGCCCATCGGTTTAAATACTCTGCTGACGCCTTATGGAAATAATTATGATTTATTGATCGCAGGATCCATGTTTGCGATTTTTCCGGTATTGGTGGTGTTCCTCTGTTTTCAGAGTTATTTTATTGAAGGCATGACAGCCGGAGCAGTAAAGGGGTGAATAATGGGCGAGGGAAAAAAACGTATAAAAGCAGTTAAATATGGAGCCGCACTTTTGGTTATGGTTCTGCTGGTATCTGGGAGAATCGCTGCTTTAGCAGGGGGAAGTAGTAAATTACCGGATCGGGTATCTGTACACGATCCATCTATAGTAAAGGCCAAAAACGGAGAATATTATATATTTGGTTCTCATCTGGCAGGCGCGAAATCAAAAGATCTGGTGGATTGGAGATCTCTGGGTGGAGATTATGATAATGTTACAAATAACTGGCTTTTTGGAGATGTAAAAGATAATCTGGCAGAATCATTTCGCTGGGCAGGTTACGACGATGGAGACTGCTCAGGTGGGAAATATGCCGTATGGGCGCCAGATGTGATCTGGAATCCCTATTATAACAATGGTGATGGAACAAAAGGGGCATATATGATTTATTACAGTGCCTCTTCCACATGGCGCCGCTCCTGTATTGGTTATGCAGTATCACAGGATGTAGAAGGACCCTATACCTATGTCAGTACAGTTGTCTATTCCGGTTTTACGAAAAACGGAAAGCCAGATGGGAAAAGTCAGAGAAATACCCGGTGGGATACGGATGCCATACATATTAAAAAGCTGATTGATACCGGAAAACTGAAAGATGGTTTAAACCCAAAGTGGTTTACAGGGGACGAGTGGAATCACAACTATTGTCCAAACGCCATTGATCCGGCACTGTTTTTTGACAAACAGGGGCAAAAGCTCTATATGGTATATGGTTCCTGGTCCGGAGGAATCTATTTGCTGGAACTGGACAGAGAGACAGGAGATGCAAAATACCCCGGAACGGATTCCATGGATTCAATAAGCGGAAATTATGTGGACCGGTATTTTGGTATCCATCTTGCAGGAGGAAATCATCAGTCAGGAGAAGGACCGTATATTGTCTATGATGCTGCCGCCGGATATTATTTTTTATATGAGACATATGGAGCGCTGACAGCCAATGGAGGATACAACATGCGCCTGTTTCGGTCAAAGGAGGTCACGGGGCCTTATCTGGATACAGCAGGCAATCATGCGGCGGACAGTTATAGAAACAATGACTCTTATGGCATTAAGCTGATTGGTAATTATAAGTTTTCCGGAACCAGTGTGGGATATAAAGCAGCCGGTCACAACTCAGCATTGATTGACGAAGACGGACAGCATTATCTGATTTACCATCAGAGATTTGATCAGGGTACCGAGTATCACGAAGTCCGGGTTCACCAGCAATTTCT
>SVDS01000017.1 GCA_015057715.1 Paenibacillaceae bacterium | reverse complement strand
GGAGTCTATCCCTGTGATTTTTATGTTCTGGATGAGTTTAAGCTGGGAAATCTAAATCAGGATACAATGGCGAAAATCCAGGAACGAAGATCAGAGATTGGCTTTATTGAGCGGTCCCAGAATCATACCGAAGACTGCAGACAGTGCCGCTGGTTTTCTCTCTGCCGCGGCGGCTGCTATCGTTGCAGAGAAGGTGTGGAGGACAATTATTTCTGCGAAAGCTACCGGATGCTATTTGAGAACTGCTTTACCCAGATGGAGGAGATAAGCCGTTTCCTGTTTACAACCAGATATTAGATGACAGGTTCCACTCAGATGTTGCGTGTGCAACATCCTGGGTGGACTTTTTTTGCTATCATAGAAAAGTAAGAGCTGACTTACTAAAATGATACAAATCAATATGGAGGCAGACATGAAAAAGGTAAATGTAAATTATGAAAAGCTGTATTATGGATTTCCAGTTGTACTTGTAAGCTATTACGATACAGATGGGACTCCCAATGTGACAACTGTGTCTTCATCCTACACGTTAAAGGATATGATGGCGCTGGGTTTTTCTTCAAAGGGATATGGCATAAAGCGGATTAAAGAGGTGTCGGATTTTGTGGTAAATATTGTTGACAGCAGCATGGAGGAGGCTGTGAATTTTTGCGGCGGCAAAACAGGAGCAGAGTGCAAAAAGTTTGACAGCATCGGTCTGACACCGATTGCATCTGAAGTGATTCATGCTCCAGTCATCAAAGAATGTCCCATTTCCATTGAATGCAGCCTGACGGATGTAATTGAAAGCGAAAATCATGTAGGAATTACAAATATTCTGGCTAAAATAAAAGGCCGTCTTGTAGCGGAAGAATACTTAAACAGGGAAGGAAGACTGAACGTATCCGCATTTGATGATATTTTATACATCGGAGACGGAGCCAGCCGCGGATTTCGTAATATGAAATAAAAATTTTTGTCCGTATATTTTCCTGATGACTACAGAAACTAATGTCACACAGGAGGTAAGAAAATGGCAAAAGCAGGAATGAGAAGACCAAGTCCATATGATCCCAAAAATCATGGAACGGAAAATCACGAAAAAATGCATCACCCAAAGAATGAACAGGCCATGGTTCCTGAGATTCAGGGAGCTGCAAAAAACAGCAGCGAAAAAGCAGGTCCCGTCAATGCTCCCAACTGGGCAAGAGATGATTACAAAACTGGAAATAAAAACGAGGACTGATGTGGAATACATTGCTGATCTATTATAGTTATAAAATCACAGCCGCCATGTGACGGCTGTGATTTTATATATAAGGTATGTTTCGCTTCATGTTTTGCTTCTGGTTAAAACGGTGTTTTATTAAATTGAAATATATGATATACTAATACGGAACAAGCAGGATATGAGGTGATTTATTATGAATTTACAGCAACGAAACATGATTACAAGTGAAGAAATATATGAAGATTTATGCTCTAAAATAGAAAACCTGGATTATATGCCCGGGGACGCTATCAGTGAAAATGAACTCTGCGAGCGTTATGATACTTCAAGGCACATGATACGAGGCGCTTTTGCCATGCTAAGACAGAGACGTTTATTAGAAGTATATCCACAAAGAGGAAGCTTTGTAAGCCTCATCGATATCAAATATATATCTGATATTATTTACATGCGGGAATCAATTGAACAGGAAGCGCTTCAGCTTGTAATAGAATCAGGGAATGTAGAAGAAACCTGTGATAAGATGAGTGCTAACCTGGAGCTTCAAAGGAATAATATAAAGGACAAATACCCCAACGAAGATTTTTTCCGTCTTGACAGAGAGTTTCATGCCTATTATCTGGAAGCAGCGGGACATGGGGATATTATGAATATGATGTCTGACTCCTATATACATTTTAGAAGATGGCGTAATCTGGAACTTCGTTCCATGCCGAGAATGGACGAATTAATTAAACAGCATGAGATTATAATTAAGAATTTAAGGAATAAAGATCGCCTTGCAGTGAGAAAAAGCCTTCATGAACATATCGATACAATCAGGCTGTTTAACTCTGTAGTAGAGAAAACAAAAAACGAGTATTTCTATAAAAGATAGAATCTAAAATAAATGCCCGCAATACAGCTACTTTAATACTTGAAAAAGCAGTATGAAAGTGGTAATATAAAATTACTTGTAGACAAGATAACAAGTACTGTGATTGGGGGTGATAATACAGATGAAGATAAATTTGCAGGGGAATGTTGCAAGCGAAGCTGTTGTAGAAATGGAAGAATCAAGCAGAAACTATGTATTCAGGGGTAATGCCGTATGTTGTAATGATTTAGATACATTATACGAAGTAATAAAAAACATTGGGGTCAGTGGGAATAAAGTAATAGTTCTTAGAAATCAGGATAATATGGATTTAGATAGTTTTATAAATAAATACACTCTAATATCAGATTCTTTCAATCCAGATCACATCTATCATATTATTTCTAATGTAAAATTACCAGAAAGGAAAAACGTTTATTCCATCTACATCAAAACTTCTGAATTCAACTATGAGGAACCGCTGTTTTTGATTGAAGATGGGGATAACCTTTTACTGGATATTCCGAAACATGCGCTGTATCTGTATATTGCGGATATAGAACTAACACATAGAAAATATGAACTCATGAAGATTAACAATATTTTACAGGAATGATGAGGACAATATGATATTATCAAAAAATATGGAACGGCTGGTTGCAGGAAGTTCAACCATAAGAAGGTTATTTGAAGAGGGAATTGAACTGTCTAAAAAGGTCGGAAGTGAGAATGTATATGATTTTAGTCTGGGTAATCCCGCATCTCCAGTACCTGATGAAGTGAAACAGTCCATCTATAGAATTCTGGAGAATAATGACTCCAACTATGTTCATGGATACATGAAAAATGCCGGATATGATGATGTGAGACAGAAGGTAGCGGCATTTATGAATAAAAAATACGGAGCAGCCTTTGAAAAAGAGGACATCATCATGACGGTGGGGGCTGCCGGTGGAATCAACTGCATTCTGCGCTCGCTGCTGGAGGAAGGCGATGAAGTGCTTTGCTTTGCTCCGTATTTTGGAGAATATCGAAGCTATGTTGCCAATTATGCCGGGGAATTAACGGTTGTACCGACAGATTACAGCACGTTCCAGCCCAATCTCAGTGAATTTAAAAACTATGTGAACTCCAGAACAAAAGCTATTATATTGAATAATCCGAATAATCCATCCGGGGTCATATACAAACAGGAGGTTTTCGAGAAACTGCAGCTGTTACTGGAAGAGGCGGAGCGAGAAATCGGACACCCCATCTACGTAATATCGGATGAACCTTACAGAGAACTGGTTTATGATGACTGTGAACTTGCTTATGCACCTGATTTTATTAAAAACTGTATCGTAGTTTATTCGTTCAGTAAATCCTTATCTCTGTCTGGAGAACGAATCGGTTATATGGCAGTGAGCAAGCAGATTGATTATTACGAGGAACTCATTAATGCCCTGATTGTAGCCAATCGCTGTATTGGTTACATCAATGCACCATCCCTGTTTCAGCTTGTGGTGGCGGATTGCCTGGAAGTGAAAACGGATGTGTCTTTTTATGACCGGAATCGTATGCTTTTATACCAGTCACTTACGGATATGGGATTTGAATGTGTAAGACCCCAGGGTGCTTTTTATTTATTAGTGAAATCTCCTGTGGAAAATGAACAGATTTTTGTAAAGCAGGCGAAAGAATATCATATTATTATGGTACCGGCATCAACCTTCGGCTGCCCAGGCTATGTAAGGCTTGCCTATTGTGTCTCTCATGATATGATACAGCGTTCCATTCCTGCTTTTAAAAAGCTTGCAGAAGATTATTTCAGTGTATAAATGAATATGACTTATGAGCAGGAGGTATTCAATGGATGGGCTTTTTACAATTGGTGAAGTCTCTAAACTGTTTCACATAGATGTACGTCTTCTTCGCCATTATGATAAGATCTCCCTGCTGAAACCCGAATGCAATGATAAAAACACCGGGTACCGGTACTATTCAACCAGGCAGTTTGAATGCCTCAATACAATTCGCTATCTGCGCTCGCTGAATATACCTTTGGCCAAAATACGGGAGTTCCTTGAGAACCGGGACGATAAAAAGATGCTGGAAATTCTTTCAGAACAGGGAGATTTAGTCAGAAAAGAGCGTGAGAATTTAGACCGGATAGAACGAAAGATTCAAAGCAGAATCCTCCAGATCAAAGATGTTTCCCAGACTCAGTATGGTATCATAGAAGAACGGAAGTTTGAAGAGCGGAAGATAGCCGCTTTGAAAAAGGAGATTTCAGTCTCGGAAGACTTAGAGCATCCCATTCGGGAACTTGAATTGGTGAATGGTCTCAATTCCATTATGTTCCTGGGAAAAGTCGGAGTTTCCATAGCCAGAGAGAACTTATTGAAATCTGATTTTGAAAGCTTCTCTTCGATATTTGTCCTCATTGAACCAGATGATGAATGCGGTGAATGTTCCTCCATTATCGGGGAGGGGGATTATCTCATTGAACGGTTCCATGGAATTCACAAAGACTCCCAGCCGGTATACCGACATTTATTTGATTATATGAAAGAAATGGGTTACGAACTTGCCGGGGATTCTCTGGAATTTGCATTAATTGATTCCGGAATCACCTTTGATTCGACAAAATTCACCACAGAAATACAAATTCCTTATAAAAAATGTTGACCCTCCAATCATTGGAGGGTTTATTATTTATTAGGTTAAGGGCTGATGAGATAGGAGAAAGGAATGAAGTGAGCAATGATTGGGACGTTTGTAAATACAGCTGCCATAATAACCGGAAGTATGATTGGTACCTGCATTCAAAAAGGGATTGGTGAGAAGTATCAGGATGCATTGTACAATGCAATGGGTCTTGCGGCCTGCGGCCTGGGTCTGAATGCCGTTGTGCAGAATATGCCAAAGAGCGATTTCCCTGTGCTTTTTATAGTCAGTCTTGCATTGGGGAGTCTGATAGGGTCCAGACTTGATCTGATGAAACACTTTGAAGAAATTACCGCACGCTTTTCAAAAGGTAATTTAGGTCAGGGTCTTTCTACCGCGATTCTTTTGTTCTGTATTGGAACTTTATCCATTCTGGGACCTATGGAAAGCGCTCTTCATGGAGATAACACATATTTGTTTACCAATGCGACTCTGGATTTTGTCACTTCACTGGTTCTTGCATCTGCCTATGGCATTGGGATCGCCTTTGCTGCAATTGTCCTGTTTCTCTGGCAGGGAAGCATTTATCTGCTTTCTTCATACCTTGCCGGTTTTCTTACCGGGAATTTACTGGTAGAGATATCCCTGGTAGGGGGCTTTTTGATTTTTAGTTCAGGTCTTTCCATTTTGAAAATTAAGGACTGCAAAACGTTAAACATGCTGCCTTCATTAGGAGTACCTGTTTTGTGGTTTTTAATAAAAAGATTTTTTTAACAGTATTTTTTTTAAGGGGGAGAAAGGAGATGATCCAACAGAAGAGAGAATAGAGCGGCAGAGTAATCACACAATAATATTTACACGAAGGAGTTATATAATGGAAAAAGGAGCAATTTGGTTTAAACGAAGTATTATTTATTTATTTGGTCTTTTCACAATGGCGTTTGGGGTATCAGTATCCAAGATGTCGGATCTGGGCGTTTCCCCAGTAAATTCCATACCCAGTGTTGTCAGTGAGATTCTTAATATTGATATGGGAATCTGCACCACAGGAGTATTCACTATATTTATAATACTTCAGATTTTAATTTTACGAAGAGATTTTAAGAAGGTCTATCTGCTTCAGATTTTCTGCTCTGTCATATTCGGCGTTTTTGTCAGTGTGACCAACAGACTTGCAGATACGATCCTGCCGGTATGCACAAATTATGGAATGAGACTTGTATATGTGGCAGTCAGCATGGTATTGATAGCACTGGGGATTCTGCTTTATCTTGAGGCGGATATCTTATCTCTTCCTGGTGAAGGTGTCATGAAAGCAATCAGCCACAAAACCGGCATACATATTTCCACCTCCAAACTTTTTTTTGACTGGTCGGTAGTAATAATTGCTGCGGCTTTATCATTTACCTTTATGGGTGAATTCATTGGTGTAAGAGAGGGAACTATTTTTGCAGCATTCGGTGTAGGAATATGCTTAAAGTTTATGAATAAACATTTACAAAAGCCATTACGTGGATTCCTGGTGCCGGTTGCGGAAGAATTTTAGGAGGAATAATTGATGTATCGCAGTTGGATCGCAATCTGGTAGATGGTATCCCCAACCCATTTGTACTTGGGCGGGAAGGTTATCAATATTATGAGCAGATATTTTACAATATGGTTAAACAGGCGGAATAATACTTTAGTTACATTTATGGATTAAAAATCACAGATAAGTATACAAGTTGCATAATGGTATTTGAAAATACTCCGATGGAATATTGACATAGTGCTTAAAATATGTTATCATTCAGACAGTTATTGGTCGTTTTTTGTCGATAACTATTTTAAAAGTTTTGAATGTCGACAAGTAGACAAGTAGAGCAATGAGCAATCGGATACTAGGCTGTAAGGAGAAGAAGATGGAATTTATAGATAAAGTCCTGAAAGAAGGAAAAAAGAATTTTGTCTTTCTGGGAGAGGCTGGTTGTGGTAAGAGCGAGATCTCAATCAATTTTGCAAAAGTTCTGTCTGAAAGCGGAAATAAAATCGTACATTTTTTTGATATGGACATGACAAAGCCTTTGTTCCGTTCCAGAGATCTGTGCAGCTGCATGGAAGATCAGGGAATTAAGGTGCATTTTGAAGAGCAGTTCATGGATGCGCCGACTCTGGTTGGAGGCGTGAGCAATATACTTCGGGATGAGAATTCCTATGTAGTCCTCGATGTTGGGGGTGACCATATCGGAGCCAGGGCAATCGGCGGATTTATGTCAAGACTGGATCGGAAGAATACCGTTATTTATTACGTACTGAATGCATTCCGGCCATGGTCCTATGATATCGAACATATAGACAGAATACTGGGAGAGATTTTACAGGTTTCTCATATTCAGGTGAACGAACTGCATCTGGTTAACAACCCCAATTTCGGGCATACAACAAATGCGGCCGAGGTTCTGGAGGGCTGTAAGCGCATGGCGGATATGGTGACGTTATACATGCCCATTGATTTTGCCTGCGTGAAAGAGGATTTATATGAGGAGGTAAAGGCAAAGGCTGATATTGAGATTTTGCCCCTTCACCTCTACCTTACTTACCCCTGGGTCACCGGAGAGGATTTCCGTGAATGGGGTAATATCAAAAAATATTAATCTTAGGTTAATATATAAAAACAAGAGGAGGGTTTTGCTATGGCAGAAATTAAAGTGGTAGCTGAACGGTGCAAAAGTTGCGGATACTGCATTAAATTTTGTCCAAAGAATGTGTTGGCATTAGGGCAAAAAGTAAATTCAAAGGGTTATGAATATGTAGAAGCAATTCATATGCAGGATTGCATTGCATGCTGTATGTGCGGTCGTATCTGTCCGGATGGAGCAATTGAAATATACAAATAGGAGGAGAAGGCAATGTCTAGAGTATTTATGAAAGGCTGTGAAGCAATTGCGGAGGCGGCTGTGAGAGCCGGCTGTCGTTTTTTTGCCGGCTATCCAATTACACCGCAAAATGAAATTCCGGAATACTTCGCAAGAAGAATGCCCGAGGTTTCAGGTACTTTTGTTCAGGGAGAGTCAGAGGTGGCATCAATCAGCATGGTATATGGAGCAGCTTCTGCAGGTACGAGGGCGATGACCTCTTCTTCCAGCCCGGGTATCGCTTTAAAGAGTGAGGGGATCTCTTATTGCGCAGCAGCCAGAATTCCAATGGTATACTCAAATATTTCCAGAGGAGGTCCGGGGGTAGGGTCAATACAGCCGGCACAGATGGATTATTTACAGGCAACCAAAGCTTCAGGAAACGGCGGCTTTGAGATGATGGTATTTGCTCCTGCTTCTGTTCAGGAAGCAGTTGATATGACATATAAGGCATTTGATTATGCGGATCGTGACAGAAACCCGGTACTTATTCTGGCTGATGGTGTAATAGGAACCATGATGGAGCCTGTTGTTCTTCCTGAGATGAAAACAGAGGAAGAAATTAATGAAATAAAAAATGGGAAAAAAGTCTGGTCATGTACAGGGCACAAACTTGACTATAAAAACCGTGCATGGATTGAGCCGGGACACTGGCTTACCAGTGATATGCAGCGTGCCAACGAAGAGGCAGAAAAGCTTTATGAATCATGGAAAGCAGATGTTATGGTAGAAGAGTATGAGACAGAGGACGCTGAGGTGGTAATTACTGCTTATGGAATTTCTGCCCGCATCGCAAAATCAGCAGTTAACATTCTTCGCAAAGAAGGAATTAAGGTAGGATTGATCCGCCCCATTACCCTTCACCCATTCCCTTATGATTCCTTTGATAAATTGGACTACAAAAAGGTGAAAGCGGTTCTTGATGTTGAAATGTCCATTCCGGCACAGTTTGTTCAGGACGTTGAGATTGCAGTCAAGGACCGGTGCCCGATTCATACCTGCCTGTGTTCAGGTGGAAACATTATGAGCAGGGAATCAATTATCGAGGCAGTCAGAAAGATTTATTCATAGGAGGGATAAACATGGAACAGATATATGCAAGAACAAAAACAATCCAGGAAGATAAAGTTTCTGGCTTTTGTCCCGGCTGCATGCACGGAACGGTCATGAAGCTGATCGGTGAGGTTCTGGAAGAAATGGAACTGGTGGATAAAGCAGTTTGTACACTTGGTATTGGCTGCTGCGGTTTACAAATGGATTACATTGCTTATGATAACATTACATCTCCCCATGGCCGTGCATGCGCAGTTGCCACGGGTATAAAGAGAAGCAATCCGGACAGCCTGGTATTTACCTATCAGGGAGATGGAGACTTTGCTTCCATCGGTCTGGCTGAATCCGTATCGGCAGCTAACCGCGGGGAGAATATCAGTGTAATTTTCATCAATAACGGCATTTACGGTATGACAGGCGGACAGATGGCACCTACCACACTGGTTGGTATGAAAGCATCCACTGCACCAAACGGACGTGATCCGAAAGAACATGGATATCCAATGCATATGTGCGAGGTGCTTAATGAACTGACAGCACCTGTTTATTTAGAGAGAACCAGCTGCAATACCCCGGGTAATGTAGTAAAAACAAAAAAAGCAATTCGAAAAGCATTCCAGAACCAATTAGACGGGAAGGGCTTTTCCATGGTGGAAGTGGTTACAAGCTGTCCGACCAACTGGGGGATGGATGCATTAAAGGCTCTTGATTACATAGAGGAAAATATGCTTCCGGAATTTCCTCTTGGCGTGATTCGGGATCGATAAGGGGGAGAAGGAAATGGAGACAAATTTATGCGTTGCAGGCTTTGGCGGTCAGGGAGTTATGACACTTGGAAAATTTCTGGCTACGGCAACCTGCGATTCGACTGACAAAAACGTTACATTTTTCCCGTCCTACGGAGCAGAGCAAAGAGGAGGAACTGCCAATTGCTTCGTTGTTATTTCCGATGAATCCGTGGGTGCGCCTCTTGGGGATGTGATGGATGATCTGATTGTAATGAACGGTCCTTCCTTAAACCGTTTTATAAAAACGCTGAAACCCGGAGGAACCTTATTTATCAACAGTTCTATTGTTTCAGAGGAAACCGGGCGTACAGATATTAAGGTTGTAAAGGCGCCTGTGACAGAGATGGCACTGGAAATGGGTAATTCCAAGGTTTTAAATATCATTATGTTAGGTGTTTATATTGGGTTTACAGGTGTTGTATCACCTGAAGTGGTATGGGATACAATCGAGCATAAGCTTGGTAAAAAACCAAAGCTGCTGCCTTTAAACAAAGAGGCCTTTGAGAAAGGTCTTAAGATGGGCAGAAGCCAGAGATAAGGGATTTTCAAGGAGGACAGAATGGTATTTCATAATTTTGATGAATTGATTGATAAGGTAAAGGGGGCACCCACCCGCAAGCGTATGGCAGTTGCTGTGGCAGGAGATAAACATACACTGGAGGCTGTACTCCATGCGAGAAAAGAAGGAATTATCGTTCCGGTACTGGTTGGGGATAAACCGGTTATTATGGATGTCCTGAAAGAGCTTTTAGAGAGTGTGCCGGAAGAAGATATCTACCATATTGCAGACGAAAGAGAAGCGTGTGAAAAGGCTGTTTCCCTGGTGAAAGAGGGAAAGGCCGACTTTCTCATGAAAGGTAAGGTAGATACCGGCGTTATTTTAAAAGCAGTTGTGAACAAGGAAAATGGACTTGGAAAAGAAGGAGGCATCATGTCTCATTTCACCATGTTCGACGTTCCGGGTTATCATAAGATTTTACTTCCGGTAGACGGAGGAATGGTTACATATCCCACATTGGAACAGAAAAAAGGAATCATTGAAAACACGGTGGAAACCCTTCGTTCCATGGGCTATGATTGTCCGAAAGTGGGTGTACTGGCATGTATCGAGAAGGTTAATCCAAAGATGCCTGAGACCATAGAAGCAAGAGAACTTCAGGAGATGAATGAAAGGGGTGAGATCAAAAACTGTATCGTGGAAGGTCCGATTTCCTATGACTGCGCGGTGGATGAAGAGATTGCCAGGTTCAAAGGACTGGACAGTAAAATTGCGGGAGATGTGGATGTACTGGTTGCACCAAACATTCATGCAGGCAATATTATGGGTAAAATGCTTGCATGTACCTGTAAAGCCAGACTGGCAGGGTTTATAGTAGGGGCAAAGTGTCCTATCGTATTAACTTCCAGGGGATCTTCAGCAGAAGAAAAGTACTTATCAATTGTAGTTTCAGCAGCGGCAGCAAACTAGAAGGAGGGCATAATGGCAGAGAAGATATTAGTAATAAATCCTGGCTCTACGTCTACTAAAATAGCGGTTTACGATGGAAATGATGAGGTGTGGGTTGAAAGCATCAATCACAGTCTGGAAGAAATTAAGGTTTTTCCAACTGTATTTGATCAGCTGGATATGCGAAAGGATTTAATTCTGAACTGTATCGAAAAGCATGGAGATGCATTAGATACGTTTCAGGCAATTGTTTCAAGAGGCGGATGCATGCCTCCGGTAAGTTCAGGCGCTTATGAAGTCAATGATTACATGGTAGACAGCCTTCACTATCGTCCGGTCGACCAGCATGCATCAAATGTAGGCGCTGCCATAGCTCTTATATTTGCCCGTGAAATCGGTGTTAAGGCATATACTTATGATGCGCTGACCGTAGATGAAATGCTCCCCATTAATACAATTACAGGTTTAAAAGGAATCCGCAGACCAGCGAGAGGCCATAATTTAAACACAAGAGCAGCGGCTTTAAAGCTTTGCAAAGACAAAGAGATCAGTTATGCTGATACCAATATCATTGTAGCTCATTTAGGAGGCGGAATTACAATTAACCTTCATAGTGGCGGAAAAATGATTGATATGATCATGGATGAAGAAGGTCCTTTCTCTCCGGAACGTGCCGGTGGAATGCCAGTATATTCCATAGTAAACATGGCATACAGCGGAATGTATACGAAGGAAGAACTGATGAAGCAGCTGCAGAGAAAAGGGGGCATGGTTTCTTACTTCGGAACTTCCGATATGCGGGAGGTAGAAGCAATGGCAGAGGAAGGGAACCAGGAAGCCAGAATGATGTTTGCTGCAATGGCATTGGCAGTTGCCAAAAACATTGCAAAAATTGCCCCATCAGTAAATGGAAAAATTGATTACATCATTCTGACAGGAGGACTGGCTTATTCCAAAATGTTCACAGATCTGGTAAAAGAACGGATTGGCTTCCTTGGGCCGGTTGTATTAATACCTGGAGAAAATGAAATGAAGTCTCTTGCGCAGGGGGTTGTAAGAGTCATGCGGGGGGAAGAGCAGGCAAAGGTTTTGATGCCTGACTAATTAATACTTAAATCAGGAGAAAAAGTATGAAAACGGAGAATGAAAGAAAAGCACTAAAAAAAGTTTTAGCTGTTTCTTTATTGCTGGTAGTTCTGACTGTCTTATTGTGGGGGATACAGTCAAATTGGGGAACTGTTAAAATCAGCCGTTTTAACATTCAGGGTGATAATGGAACAAAGATCAGCGGTATTTCCTATGTTCCTAATAATGCTTCAAATGAAAAACCGCTTCCAACCGTTGTTATTTTTCATGGTCGTTCCAATCATGCTCACAGCAATGATACCTGGAGCATGGAACTTGCAAGGCGCGGATACGTTGTATTCAGCCCGGACCTTTCCGGAGGCGGGGAATCGGATGTAAACAGCCGTGAAGAGCAGGGGGCCAGCGTTTTACAGTATGTAGGGAATCTTCCGTTTGTTGATAAGGCAAACTTAAATATTGTAGGCTATTCCGCAGGTTGTGCGACTACGCTGTATTCCCAGCAGAAGCATCCGGAACTTGTTAACGGCGTGGTAACCGTATTCGGTCCGTTTATGGTTCAGATGACCACTAAAAATCAGCCGATCAATCTGGATTGCAATTACGGTATGATCAAGGCAAAAGCAGATCAGTACGATTATAACTTTATCGGCGATCCGGCAGCAAATGAAAAATACATAACAACTGCGTTCGGTTTACCGGAGAATGTTCAGTACAATAAGACTTATGATTATGGAAACGGAAACGTTTTCCGCTACGATATGGTAAATGATGCCCTTCATCAGACCGGTAATATCAGCGGACAGACAATTACCTATATTATTGAAGATATTGAACTGTTCTCAGAAGCTCCGATCAAACTGGCTTCTACCGATCTGGTATGGCTGCCTCAGCAGGCAGTGAGCCTTGCGTGCGCTCTCTGCGTAATATTCTTTATCGCATTCATGGCTAATTTATTAATGTACAATCCATTCTTTGCAGCGATCAAGGCTCCGCTTCCTCAGAACAAGGGATTAAGAGGGAAAAAGCTGACTTTGAGAATTTTCATGGATATTGCAATTCCAACTGTTTTATTTGTTCCGGTTTCTGCATATGTAATGATGTGGACTGCGAAAAGCAAACTATTTACATCAACAAACTTAAACGGAATTATGGGCTGGTTAGTGGCTCTTGGTTTAATCTCCGTTGTAATGCTGATTATCAGATTCCAGAAAGCAAAGAAGGAAGGAACTAAAATTCCATTCAGCGATCTGGCACTTGGAGCAGAAGGGGAAGAGAAGTTTGTATGGTCCCGTGTAATAAGATCTTTTATTATGGGCTCCCTTGTTGTAGGAATTGTCCTGATCTGGTTAGGAGCAATTGAAGGCTTTGCCGGAGTGACCTATCAGTTCTGGAATATTGCTACGATGCTTCGTGTGAATCATATGAGATTTTTACGTGCAATTCCATATATCTGTATTATTTTCTTTGCAATGATTACCGGAGGAATGGGGATGCTTGTCACCAGACGTCTTCCGGAAACAGGAAATGAGAAGAGAGATATGATTGTTGCTGTTATCGTGAACCTGGTAATATCTGCTGCCTGTCTGGCTATCCTGCTTACTCTTCAGTACGGCGGAAGCCTGATTATTGGAACAGGACAGACGATCATTCCGCAGATGGATCTTTATGGAACCGGGCAGAATACATCTGTTGGAGCATTGGATTTCGCTTTCGGATACTGCTTTATGATGGGAACAATGAATGCGGTTATTACCTATCTGTATCGTAAGAGCGGAACAATCTGGCCTGGTCTTGCAATGTGCTGTATGTTTGCAGGCTTTATCACAACCGCAAGCTTTACACTGGTTCGGTAATTTCATTATGAATAAAAGCATTCAAAAGGAGCATCTGCTCTTTGGATGCTTTTATTCAGTTTTAAAAGTATGTTAAAAATTTAATTTGTCGACAAGTCGACTAGGAGGATAATCATGGGATATATAATTGGTGAGGAAGCACAGGATCTTCTTAGGGATGTAAGGGAGTTTTGTGAGAAAGAAGTAAAAGAACAGATCAAAGAGTATGATGTTTCCGGAGAATGGCCTCGTCCGATCTATGAACAGGCGCAGGAAATGCAGCTGCACATGATGGATGTTCCGGAAGAATACGGCGGTCTCGGGCTGGACCATATTACTCAGGCAGCTCTGGTAGAACAGATGGCGTGGGCAGACGCAGGCTTTGCAGTAACCATGAATGGGAATGGTCTGGCATTAAAACCGGTTTTAATTTCCGGCAATGAAGAGCAAAAAAAGAGATGCAGTGAGATTATTGTCAATGGCGGCTATGGGGCGTTTGCACTTACAGAGCCTGATGCCGGCTGCGATGCATCAAATGGAAAAACCACTGCAGTGAGAGAAGGGGATGAGTACGTTCTTAACGGTCGGAAATGCTTTATCACCAATGCAAGTGTCGCCGATTTCTTTGTTGTCACTGCCATGACAGATAAAACAAGAGGGACAAAGGGAATGTCCGCATTTCTGGTATATAAGGGGACTCCCGGACTCAGCGTGGGCAACCATGAGAACAAAATGGGCGTACGTACATCGACCACAAGTGACCTTGTGCTTGATGAGGTGAGAATTCCGGCTGTAAATCTTCTGGGAGAAGAAGGTACCGGCTTTGTTACCGCAATGAAGACTCTGGATCTTGCCCGTATCTGGTGTGCTGTGATCGGAGTAGGCGTTGCAAAACGGTGTATTGATGAAGCAGCTGCATACGCTCGCCAGCGTGTTCAGTTCGGCGCCCCCATTGGTAAAAATCAGGCAATTCAGTTTAAAATGGCTGATATGGAAATCCGTACGGAAGCTTCCCGGCAGTTAATTGTACATGCACTGACGCTGGCTGACAAAGGTCTGCCATTCAGCAAGGAATCAGCAGAAGCAAAATGCTTTGCAGGAGATTCTGTTATGCAGACATCCATTGATGCGGTTCAGATCCTGGGAGGTTACGGTTACAGCCGTGAATATCCAGTTGAAAAACTCATGCGTGATGCCAAGATATTCCAGATTTTTGAGGGAACCAATGAGATTCAGCGTATGGTAGTAGGCAGGTCTGTAATCGGCAGGATTTGAGAAAGGGGTGACAAATAATGAATATTTTAGTATGTGTAAAACAGGTTCCGGATGATTTTGCAAAGGTTCATTTAGGAGAGAATGGAAAACCTGCATTGGAGGGGATTGATAAGGTTGTAAATGCATTCGATACCTATGCTGTGGAAATGGCGGTACGTCTCTGTGAAAATCACGGAGGCAGGGTCGTGGTTGCAACGATCGGAGCAGAAGAAGAAGTCCGCCCCAGCATGGTGCAGATGATTGCAGTTGGCGCAAATCAGGCTTATATTTATGCTCCTAACACTGCTGATGCGGATGAAAGTGCAGTTGCCGCAGGGCTTGCTGAGCTGGTGAAAAAAACAGAAGAAACCGTAGGAGAAAGCTTTGACCTCATTATGTGCGGCAAGGAATCCACAGATGAGATCAGTTCCCAGGTAGGTGCCATGCTGGCAGAAAAACTGAATCTTTCATTTGTCTCCAGCGTAATTGATGTAAAACTGGTCGAAGCAGGTCTTTGTGTGAAGCAGGAGACAGAGGAAGGCTCTGCCAGCTATGAAGTATCCTGTCCTGCTGTAGTAACCGTGGCAAAACCGGAATATGACCCTCGTTACCCCAATTTAAAAAGTAAGATGGCTGCCAGAAAAGCAGTGATTCCATATCTTACAGATGCCCTGTCCCCAGTGCAGCCCTCAGTAAGATGTATGAACTACCAAGAGCCGGCAAAGCGTGAGGCCGGTGTAAAGATACAAGAAAAAAATGCCGTGGATGCAGTTGCCAGAGCTATTGCGCTGATGGCTGATGACAAAGTGCTGTAGGAGGCTGAAAAGATGAAAACTCTGGTTTATATTGAAACAAAGAATAACAAACCTTTAAATGGCTGTCTGGAACTCATTCATGAAGCAATGGACTTAGGAGAAGGAACCGCAGTTCTGATCGGCAATGATTGTGAAGACAGCGCAAAAGAAGTCAGCCGTTATGGAATTCCGGTATTGGTACTTGATACGGAGGCGGTATGCCAGGATACAGTTCTGGCAGCACTTGTTTCGGCTGCAGCCCATACTCAGAGCGAGCTGATTCTCATGAGTGCCACACAGTCCGGAAAGGATTTAGCACCCCGCCTTGCAGCCCGTTTAGACACCGGCTGTATCACAGATGTGGTGGGAATCAGGAAAGACGGAGAAAGTCTGATATTCACCCGTCCCGCATACGGCGGAGCTGTTTTAGAGGATATGCAGTTTGCAGAGGGAAAAAAAGCGGTGGCTACTGTGAGGGGCGGAAGCTTTACAAAAGCAGAAGCGGCACAGGCAGGTGATATAACTGTAAAATCAATTGAAATTCCGGCAGATGCAGTAAAAGCAAAGCTTATAGATACCGCAGTGGAAATTACAGAGCTTGTGAATCTGGAAGGTGCTGAGGTTATCGTAGCAGGCGGAAGAGGTTGCGGTGATGCGAAAACCTTCGGACTTGTAGAAGAACTGGCAAAATTATTAGGCGGAGTAGTGGGTGCCTCCAGACCAGCAATGGAAGAGGGCTGGGTATCCAGAGCACACCAGATCGGACAGTCTGGAAAAATTGTTTCTCCTAAATTATATATTGCATGCGGTATTTCCGGCGCGATGCAGCATGTATCCGGTATGATTGGTTCTGATTATATTGTTGCGATTAACAAAGACGAAGATGCTCCTATCTTTGATACAGCCGATATCAGCATTGTAGGAAGATGCGAAGAGATTCTGCCTCTGATGATAGAGGAAATCCGCGCACGAAAAGCTTAATAATAATTTGAGGGAGGTCAAATGATGGGATACAAGAAACCAACAGCTGAAATGATTGAACAGTTAAAAGCAATCATGCCGGGTCGGGTTTTTACCGGCGATGATATGAACAGTGATTATTCTCACGATGAAATGGCGTTCTACGGGAAATACCAGCCAGATGTGGCAGTTGAAGCGTTAAGCACGGAAGAAGTGTCGGCAGTTTGCAAACTCTGTTACGAGAATGATGTACCATTTGTACCCAGAGGAGCGGGTTCCGGTCTGTGCGCCGGTTGCGTTCCCATCGCGGGAGGTGTGGTAATCGGAACACAGAAGATGAATAAAATTCTGGGATACGATCTGGAAAACTTCATTATCCGTGTTCAGGCAGGTGCATTTATTAACGACATTGCGGAGGACTGCCAAAAGCATGGAATGCTCTATCCGCCTGATCCTGGTGAAAAGTTTGCAACAGTGGGGGGAAACGTCTCTACCAATGCAGGAGGCATGCGTGCCTGCAAATATGGAACCACCAGAGATTATGTACGTGCGATGACAGTGGTTATGCCAAATGGTGAGATCATGCGCATGGGAGCGGAAGTAAGCAAAAACTGTTCCGGCTACAGTCTGATTAACCTGATGTGCGGAGCAGAGGGCACACTGGGCATCATCACAGAACTGAGCATGAAAATCATTCCCCAGCCGAAAGTAACGGTCAGCCTGTTAGCACCTTTTGTGGACCTTGATACCTGTATTTCCTGCGTATCAAAGCTAAAGATGGCAAACTTAAATCCTCAGGCTCTGGAGTTTTTAACCAGAGATAATGTTCAGGCGATTGAGAAATTTCTTGGGAAGACCGTATATCCGGCAGTCTGTGACGGGGAAACAGCTGGTGCTTATCTTCTGGTTTCTTTTGACGGCTACAGCCAGGAGGAACTTGATTCCACTCTTGAGATAGCAGCAGAGGTATTCTCTGAAAATGGTGCACTGGATGTCATAATCTATGATACGCCTGACGGACTTCGCAATGCATGGCTGGTCCGCGGATCCTGTTTAGAAGCCCTTCTGGCAGATTTTAAGCTGATGGATGAGTGCGATGTAGTTGTACCTATTTCCCATATTGCGGACCTGGTGAATTATGCAGACGGTCTTCAGGAGGAAGTGGGGCTGGTAGTTCGTACAGCTGGGCACGCAGGTGACGGTAATGTTCATATTAATGTATGCTCCAATGATTTAGAAGAGGAAGAATTTATGAAGCGAGTAGACCTGTTCATGGATCTTGTGTATGCAAAGGGCATCGAACTGGGTGGTCTGATAAGCGGAGAACATGGGATAGGCAGCGCAAAAGTGAAATACTTAGAGAAGAATCTGGGTGCAGAGCAGCTGCAGCTTATGAAAGGAATTAAAATGGCGTTTGATCCCAAAATGCTGCTAAATCCTGGAAAAGTCTGCTACTCTTTATAAGATAAAATTTTCAGATAATACAGTATTTTTGAAAATTGGAATGGGCTGGTGTTTTGTAACTATTAATTTGGCAAAACATCAGCCCTTGCTATTAATTATGAGAAAAACTTTCTTATTGCCAATGTTAATAAAGTAACAAAAAACCAAGGGGAAATAGGATGAACAATTAGCGATATAAAAATATATAAACAGTAAATTATAATTAAATATTATAAGAATAAATTTAAATAGTGAAAATATAATGTTTGTGAAATATAAAGCTGATTTAATGTGTTATATTCAGAATGGATTTTCATTGTTTTTATCGTGATTATTTACCAAATCATTTATTATTTTTTTAACAATATTTGCATCAAATACTTGAAAAAATTGTCGATTAGTGGTATTCTTTAGGCGAGTTGTCGACAAGATAACAAGAATACAAGAAGTAAGCCAGAAAGGAATGAAACCTATGATATATACATTAGGAATTGATATTGGCTCAACAACTTCAAAGGGAATGATATTAAAAAATGGTTCAGATGAAATAGCTTCCTCCATCGTTTTGGCAGGAACCGGAACTGCCGGTCCAAAGATGCTTATGGAACAGCTTTATGAGCAGTCTGGATTAAAACCAGAGGATATTGCCTTTACAATCGTCACCGGCTACGGAAGAAAAACCTTTCAGGAGGCAGATGATCAGTTAAGTGAATTAACCTGCCATTCCAAAGGGGTTTCATTTCTGTTTCCCCAGGTAAGGACTGTGATTGATATCGGAGGCCAGGATGCCAAAGTTCTGGCATTGAATGATCAGGGGAAGATGACTAATTTTATTATGAATGACAAATGTGCAGCTGGTACAGGAAGGTTTCTGGATGTAATGGCTCAGATCCTTCAGTTAAAAATAGGAGATCTGGAAAAAGAGGCTGAAAAAGCAGATAATCCGGCTAAAATATCAAGCACCTGTACGGTGTTTGCGGAGTCGGAGGTTATATCACAGCTTGCTATGGGAGTAGACATGCCGAATCTTGTAGCAGGTATTTGCCAGTCAGTGGCCAGCCGGGTCGCAGGGCTTGCAAAACGAATTGGGATTCACGAACAAGTATGCATGAGCGGGGGCGTCGCACAGAATGGAGGTGTAAGAAAGGCGCTGCAAAATGAACTGGGAGTTCCGATTGTGTATTCGGAACAGGCACAGCTTATGGGGGCTTTAGGAGCAGCTCTCTATGCATACGAGAGAGTCATGAATAAATAAACAAAATGGAGGTTTCTTATGAGTCAAGAAGTCAAAAAGGAAAGACCGGCACCTGATCCGAATTCAGCGAAATATAAACTGAATGCGATTGCCATGAAGGCTTATGCGGATGCCCAGGCAGCTAAGGACAGAGGAGAACTGATTGGCTGGTGTTCCAGTAACTTTCCGGTGGAGATACCGGAGACCCTTGGTATTGCAGTCTGTTATCCTGAAAATCAGGCAGCAGCAATTGCAGCCAGAGGAGCAGGCGCCAAGATGTGTGAAATCAGTGAGGCAGATGGATATTCAAACGATATCTGCGCTTATGCACGGATCAGTCTTGCCTATGCAAAGATCAAGGATGCACCAGAGCAGAATATGCCTCAGCCGGATTTTATGCTATGCTGCAATAATATCTGCAACTGCATGATCAAATGGTATGAGAACCTGGCAAAAGAGCTCAATATCCCCATGATTATGATTGATATTCCTTTTAATCCTGACTATGAGGTGTCTGATGCAGAAGTAGAATACATAAAGGCTCAGTTTTGGGATGCCATCCATCAGCTGGAGGAAATTACCGGAAAGAAATGGAGCGATGAAAAGTATAAAGAGGTCATGGAATATTCAGGACGTACCAGCAGAGCATGGCTGGCAGCAACTTCCTGTGCAAAATACACTCCGTCACCTTTTAACGGATTCGACCTTTTAAACCATATGGCTGTCATGGTTACTGCACGGGGCAAGGTAGAAGCGGCAGATGCGATGGAAACTCTGCTTAAGGAATATGAAGAGAATCATGCAACAGGAAAATCAACGTTCCGTGAAGAGGAAAAACACAGAATCATGTTTGAAGGGATTGCATGCTGGCCCTGGTTACGGGCAACTTCTACAGGCTTAAAGAGCCGCGGAATCAATATGGTGACAACCATATATGCAGATGCATTCGGTTTTATCTATAAGGATTTTGATGATATGTGCCGTGCTTATGCCAAGGTTCCCAATGCGATTAATCTGGAACTTGCAAGAGATAAGCGTGTTAAGCTGTGCAAGGAGAACCATGTAGAAGGTCTTCTGGTACATACCAACCGTTCCTGTAAACTTTGGAGTGGTTTCATGTACGAAATGAGCCGTCAGATCGGAGAAACCTGCAATATTCCGGTCGCGAGCTTTGATGGTGACCAGGCTGACCCGAGAAACTTCTCAGAGGCTCAGTACGATACTAGAGTACAGGGGTTAACCGAGATTATGGAAGCGAATAAGGGGGTTTAAGCATGAAGAGCGTAACAGAAATTTTAGATCAGTTAAAAGCAATTGCTGAAAATCCGAGAGCACAGAAAGACGCATTGATTGCTGGCGGGAAAAAGGTAGTTCTGACAGCCCCTGTGTATACTCCGGAAGAACTGGTGCATTCCTTAGGCATGGTTCCCATGGGGGCATGGGGTGGCGATATTGAGTTGAGGGAAGCAAAACGGTATTTTCCAGCATTCATCTGCTCCATCGTACAGTCTTTAGTGGAACTGGGAATCAAAGGAGTATACGATGGAGTGAGCGCTGTTATCATTCCAAGCTTATGCGACAGCTTAAAAGTTGTCGGTGAGAACTGGAAATATGCAGTTCCCAATATTCCATTCCTGCCTATGACATATCCTCAGAACCGAAAACCGGATTATGGAAAAGAGTTTACCAAAAAGGGATATGAAAAGTTGATTGAAGAACTTGAAAAAATATCAGGAGAAACCTTTGATGATGAAAAGCTCGCCCAGTCAATCCGTATCTATAATGAGCACAATGCCCTGATGAGAGAACTCTCAGAGGTACTGGCAGATCATCCGGAAGTGACCGCAGTACAGCGAAGCATCGTATTTAAAAGTGCTTTCTTTATGTTAAAAGAAGAGCATAGCAAAGTGATTCGTGAATTGCTGGAAGCATTAAAAGAGCAGAAACCAGGAGAAGCGAAGATCAAAATTATGACAACGGGTATTCTGGCAGACAGTCCGTCTCTTCTTAACATCATTGACATCAACGGTCTTCAGATTGTTGCTGATGATGTAGCAGCAGAGAGTCGTCAGTACCGTACAGATGCTTTGGAGGATACGACTGCCTTGGACAGTCTTTCAGGAAAGTTCTGTGCAATGGATCACTGCTCTGTGCTGTATGATGTGGAAAAGAAGAGAATTGACCTGATTGTAGAAACTGCAAAGAGCCATGGAGCCAGGGGGGTACTTATGGTTCTCACAAAATTCTGCGATCCGGAAGAATTTGATTATCCGTTAATTAAAAAAGCTTGTGACGCAGCAGGACTTCCAATTATTCTGATTGAGGTAGACCGGCAGATGGAGAATTATGAGCAGGCTGGAACAATGATTGAAACATTTAAAGATATGCTGGGAAAAAACTCATAAGACTGGGGGACTTTTATAATGGAGAAGAAAGTCAATAGATTATCGATAGCAATGGGGATTACATTTGTATGGTTTACAACACAGTTCGGAGGTGGCTTTGCTTCAGGAGCACAGCTGAAAAGCTATTTTATCAGATATGGAATCATGTGCCTGTTTACGTGTGTGGGAGCGCAGGCGATCTGTGCGGTTTACAATGGCTATATTGCATATTACGCAAAAAAACATAATGTCTATGATTACAGCAGTTTTAACAAAAAGTTTTACGGAAAATATTCCGCTATTTTTTCCAATTTATTTGAATTAGTTTATATCTTCGTGCTTTTAGTAGTACCTGCAGTTGCCTTTTCCACAGGAGGAACAACCCTGTCAAAGATGATTGGAGTACCCTATTTTGCATGTACGGTTGTGATTGGTATTTTCATTTTTGTTGTAGCTATCTATGGTACAGCCATGGTACGTAAGGTTGCAACAGCTCTGTCGATTCTGATTGTAGTTGGACTTTTGCTTGTGTTTATTCCTAATATTATTGTTCAGTGGGATTCAGTCGTATCAGGAATCGGTTATCTGGCAGATCAGAAAGCACCAGTATGGCCGGCGCTCTGGAGCATGATCGTATATGCTGCATTCCAGATTGCTTCTTCCCCTGCCATTCATTCTCAGCATGCAGAAGCATTGGATAAGCCAAAGGACGCTGTTTATACCTATGTTGTTGGTTTCATTGTAAACAGTCTTATGATTTTTTTATCAACATTAGGACTTCTTGCAATCGTACAGACTACAGAATACGCCAATGCTTCCCTGCCTGTTATTGTACTGGTAGAAAACGGCGTAGGAGGAGCTTTACTGACACCAATTATTTCTATATTGATCATTTTAGGTTCTGTATCCACTGCAGTAAACATGGTAGCTGCCGGAACGGTACGTGTCTGCAATATGCTTGACAAGAATTTTGATCCGGATGGAAAACCAACCTCGAAAGTTATTATTACAACCCTTATTTTATGTCTGGTTGGTCTTGGCGTTGCACAGTTTGGACTGCTTCCGCTGGTTAATAAGGGATATGGTATCCTTGCATACCTCACATTCCCGGTTATTATAATTCCTTACATAATACATATGATCCATACAAAGTTTGATACAAAAAGTAACAATTAAAGGAGACAAAAAATGAGTGAAATGAGCCGCCCGTTAGAAGGCGTAAAAGTTTTGGAACTGGCTACTTTTATCGCAGGACCCTGCTGTGCAAGGTATCTGGCCGATTTAGGTGCTGAGGTTATTAAAGTGGAGGCTCCAAACGGTGATCCCCTTCGATTCACAGCTGTCAATGAAGGCCGTCCTTTCGGTGATCAGGAGGATACCAGCTTTTGTCTGGAAAATGCAGGTAAAAAGTGTGTAACTCTGGATACAAAATCTCAGGCAGGCCGAGAAGTGCTGGAAAAACTGCTTGCTGACTGCGATATCTTTATTACTAACTGGCGTCAGCCTGCTTTAAAGAGAAGCGGACTTGATTATGAGACCTTAAAAGTGAAATATCCCAAGATGGTAATGGGATATGTCAGCGGTTATGGAGAGAAGGGCCCTGATAAGGATCTTCCTGGATTCGATTTCACCGCATTTTTTGCAAGAGGCGGTGTCATGGGTACCATGTATGATGTGGATTCGTCACCCATGCTTCCAATTGCAGGATTTGGTGATCACCAGGTCGGTATGTACCTTGCAAGCGGCGTTCTTGCAGCACTTTACCGTGCACGGGAGACGGGAAAAGGCGATCAGGTAACGGTAAGCTTGTTCCATACTGCTCTCTGGGACATCGCTCTGTTCCTTCAGTGCAACCAGTATGGTGACCCTTCCACCCAGTATCCGGTAAGCCGTAAAAAGATTGCCAATCCGTTAAATGTAGCCCATAAAACAAAAGATGGATATTGGGTACAGTTTGCAATGCCAAGATACGATTTCTATTATCCTACCTTTATGAAGGCACTTGGCCGGGAGGATTTAATCGGAGATACCAGATTTTTCCCACAGACCGCACTTCAGGAACACTTAGTAGAATTTTATGAAATGCTTCATGATGAGGTTCTGAAAAGAAGCCTTTCTGAAGTTGAGGTTATGATGAAAGAGGCTGATTTACCATATGCGGTGTGCCAGACCTGGAATCAGATTCTTGTAGATGAGCAGGCATGGGCATCAGATGCTCTGGCAAAAGTGACATTCCCCAATGGGGCTGAGCGTACCATGGTGCGTACTCCAGTTATTTTTTCTGAAACAGGTCTTTCTTCCTATGAAAGGGCTTCCTACTTAGGAGAAGATACGGAAGCTGTGCTCGCGCAATTAGGATATAGTAAAGAACAGGTCGATGCTATGATTGCAGCAGGTGAGGCAACCGGATGCAAAAGGATTGGCTAAATCTTCCTAAGTAAAGTGGTGGGTAAAAATGATATTGAGCTGTAAGACAATAGGGACATGCCTGGCTGAAAGAGCCAGGCATACGCCTGATGAAATTTCGATAATATTCGAAGATGTTTCCTATACCTGGAATGAGCTTGACAAGATCAGTGATTATATGGCTTATCGCATGCATACGTTTGGTATAACCCAAGGGACACATGTGGGAATATGGAGTGTAAATAATCCAAATTGGATCATTGTATTTTTGTCTTTGCAGAAATTAGGTGCTCTTCCCATTTTAATTAATACCTGCTATCGGGAAAAAGAACTAAAAGAGATCCTTCAGTTTGCACATGTAGAGTACCTCTATTATGGTGACGTTTACAAAGATATTCATTACTCAGATATTGTTGAGGCAATAAAAAAAGAAAATGCCTGTAATATTAAAAAATGGCTATTTATTGGGAAAGACCGGACTGGTTCATGGCTGAATTACAATAGTTTTGTCAGCAGTGAGAAAACAAAGAAAGCTTATGGAATAACCAAAGGCCTGCAGAGCAAAGTCAAATCTGACAGCAATGCCTGTATGCTGTTCACATCAGGAACTACTTCTCAGTCAAAGGGAGTGTTATTGACCCATGATAATATAGTAAATTCAGCTTTGGCAACGATACACCATATGCAATGGACGAAAGATGACAGAATGTGTGTAACGGTACCGATGTTTCACTGTTTCGGTGTCACTTCAAGTCTTCTGACTACCATTTTACTGGGAAGTACCATGTGTATCCTTCCTTATTACAAGACCATTGATGTATTAAATTGTATACAGAAACATCAGTGTACCATTATTAACGGAGTTCCCTCCATGTTTCTTGCAATGCTGCGTAATGAGCATTTCAAAGAATATGACTTATCCAGTTTAAAATCGGGGATCGTTGCAGGGTCTCCTCTTCCTCCTGAGGATTATTTAACTATATGCTCCCAGATTCCAAGTCTTAATCTCATTCCTTCTTACGGACAGACAGAAACATCGCCTGCGGTAACTTTTTCATTAACCAGTGACCCGGTTGAAAAGCGGGCAATGAGTGTGGGAAAAGTAATAGAAGGAGTGGAAATTCAGATTGGGGATAATGAGGGAGACAGTCTCCTGCCTGTGGGAGAGGCAGGGGAAATCATGGTAAGAGGCTATAATGTAATGAATGGCTATTATAATATGCCGGATGAGACGAAACAGACTCTTACCACCTCCGGCTGGCTTCGTACTGGAGATATGGGATTCCTTGATGCCGAAGGGTATTTACATATAAACGGAAGAAAAAAAGATATTATTATTCGAGCGGGAGAAAATATATCTCCCCATGAGATTGAGGATTATATAAAAAAAATCCCCTGGATTGAGCAGGCAGTTGTGATAGGGGTGCCTGCTGAGGTAATACAGGAAGAAATAGTGGGGTGCCTTGTTTTGAAAAAAGGGGAAACGCTTCACGAGGAATATATAAGGCAGTATTTGGCAAGTAGAATTGCTCATTATAAAATTCCGGTGAGATTTTTGGAATTTCAGGAGTTTCCTATGAATTCCAGCGGAAAAGTAAAACTGGCTGAAGTCAAAAGCATTGCCATTAAGCGGTTGAATCAGTCTGATAAATAGGAGTAGGAGGAGTAATCCATGTTTTTTACTGAACAACATGAGCTGATTAGAAAATTAGCCAGGGAATTTGCGGAAAAAGAATTAACAAAGGAGCTTCAGGAAGAAGTCGAGGAAAGTGGTATATTCCCAAAAGAAGTATTGGATAAGATGGCAAAAGCAGGTTTTTTCGGAATCAAGATTCCCAAGGAATTAGGCGGGCAGGGTGCTGATGCAAGATCTTATGTACTTGTAATGGAAGAGATTGCAAGAGTGAGTGCAGTTGCAAGTCTTTATGTTTCTTCCCCCAACTCATTATCAGGAGGCCCACTTCTTTTATCCGGAACAGATGAGCAGAAAGAGAAGTATCTTCGTCCAGTTGTTACCGGTGAGAAGATACTTGCATTTGGTCTGACAGAGCCCGGAGCAGGCTCCGATGCAGGCGGTATGACAACCACTGCAGTAGAGGACGGAGATTACTATGTTTTAAATGGCCGTAAGACATTTATTACGATGGCGCCACTCTCCGATTTCGCGGTTATTTATGCCAAAACGGATATGTCAAAAGGAAGCAAAGGAATCACGGCATTTATTGTAGATATGAAGCAGGAGGGCGTATCCTGCGGAAAAGCGGAAGATAAGATGGGGCTTCACGGCTGTGCCACCAGTGACATCATACTGGAACAGGTGAGAGTACATAAAAGCAATGTTCTGGGTGAAATCAACAAAGGCTTTATCAATGCAATGAAGACTCTGGATACAGGACGTATGGGTGTTGCAGCTCAGTCCATCGGTGTTGCACAGGCATGTCTTGATGAAGCTGTCAAATACGCAAAAGAAAGAAAACAGTTTGGCAGAAGAATCGGAGATTTCCAGGCAATCGGCTTTATGATTGCGGACATGGCCACCAAACTGGAAGCAGCAAAGCAGCTGGTTTATAAAACTGCATACTTAATGGATACCAGACAGGATGCGTCAATGAATGCCTCTATGGCAAAGTACTACGCTGCGGAGATCTGCAATGAAATCGCAGCAAAGGCAGTCCAGATCCACGGCGGCTACGGATACATCAGTGACTATAAGATTGAGCGGTTATACAGAGACTGCCGTGTATTTACAATTTATGAAGGAACTTCACAGGTTCAGCAAATGGTAATTGCGGGCAAGCTGCTGAAAAAGTAGGAGAGGGGAAAAGTTAAGATGAAGATTTTAGTTTGTGTAAAGCAGGTACCGGACACCAATGAGGTAAAAATTGATCCGGTAAAGGGAACCTTGATCCGAGACGGTGTTCCCAGCATCTTAAATCCGGATGATGCCAATGCCCTGGAAGCAGCGCTTCAGATAAAGGACCAGAATAAAGATGTAACAGTAACGGTATTGACCATGGGACCGCCCCAGGCCTCCTATATGTTAAGAGAATGCCTGGCTATGGGAGCTGACGAAGCATATCTTTTAAGCGACCGTGCATTTGGCGGAGCAGATACTTGTGCAACGTCCACTACCATTGCTGCAGGTATTCACAAGGTTGGAAATGTTGATGTGGTATTTGCCGGACGTCAGGCGATAGACGGCGATACGGCTCAGGTTGGTCCGCAGGTAGCGGAGAGACTTGGAATCCCGGTGGTTACTTACGTAGAGGAAATAGAACTGGGAGACGGCAAGGTTACTGTACACAGGCAGATGGAAGACGGCTATGAGGTGATTGAGGTCCGTACACCATGTCTCTTAACCTGTGTGAAAGAGTTAAACGAGCCCAGATATATGAGCATTGGTAAAATCGTAGATGCATATAAGAAAGAAATTCCGGTTTGGAATCACATGGATGTGGAGCTGGATCCTAAGGACTGCGGCCTTAATGCTTCTCCTACTCAGGTATTCCGTTCCTTTACTCCCCCTGCAAAAGGCAAGGGTGAGATGCTGTCCGGCTCAATTGATGAGATGAGCACAAAACTGGTTGACAAATTAAAAGAGAAACATTATCTGTAGGGAAGGGTCGGTGTATAGATATGGCTGTTAATGTTATAAAAGAAAAATGCAAAGGCTGTTCCATCTGTGTGAAGAACTGTCCGTTTGATGCCATTACCATGGAAGGCAAGCTGGCAGTTATCGGCACTGCCTGTACCAGCTGTGGTGTCTGTGTGGAGAAATGTCCGTTTATGGCAATCGAAAAGACGGAAGAAATAAAAGAAGTGAAAGATTTAAGTGCCTACAAAGGGGTATGGGTCTTTGCAGAGCAGCGCCGGGGTGAAATCATGCCTGTGGCAATTGAGCTTTTAGGCGAAGGAAAGAAACTGGCAGCAGAGATTGGCTGTGAGCTGTGCGCAGTTCTTTGCGGAAACGAAGTGTCCGGGCTTGTAAGTGAATTATTTGAGTATGGTGCTGATAAGGTGTATCTTGCAGAGGCACCGGAGCTGGAGCAATATACTACTGACGGTTACGGCAAGGTGATTTTTGAGGCAATCAATGAGTTCAAGCCGGAAATCGTGCTTCTTGGAGCTACCCACATCGGCCGTGATCTGGGTCCCATTCTTGCAGTAAAGGCTAATACAGGACTGACGGCTGACTGCACCAGGCTGGAGATTGATCCCGAGGACAAAAAAATCAGACAGACCCGTCCTGCTTTCGGCGGAAATTTAATGGCTACCATCGTATGTCCGAACCACAGACCTCAGATGTCTACTGTAAGACCCGGGGTTATGGCAAAGGCAGAGCGTATACCGGGAAGAACCGGCGAAACAGTGGAATTGAAAACAGACTTTTTAGATGGGGATATTCGTACCAGGGTGCTTGATGTAGTCAGAAGTGTAAAAGAGATGATTGCAATCTCAGATGCGGAAATCATCGTATCCGGCGGTATGGGGTTAGGAAAGGCAGAAGGATTTGATCTTCTTAAGCAGCTTGCAGATAAGCTTGGCGGTGTTGTGGCAGGCTCCAGAGCTGCAGTTGATGCAGGCTGGATTGACCATGCTTATCAGGTTGGTCAGACAGGAACCACTGTAAAGCCTAAGATTTATATTGCGTGCGGAATATCGGGAGCGATCCAGCATGTGGCAGGTATGCAGGGTTCTGAGCAGATTATTGCAATTAATACCAATGAAAATGCACCTATTTTTGAAGTGGCGGATTATGGGATTGTGGGCGATCTTTATAAAGTAATACCATCAATCATAAATGCACTGAATTGACGTTAAATGAAATCGTAATAGAGACAAGAAGGAGTGTTCTGTAAAAAAGAGCATTCTTTCTTTTTTTATATGAAACAAATACATTGACTGATGGTTTGAAAACGTTTAAACTTGAATACAATTATTTGTCATAGAGCATGGAACAGAGTGAAATCATAATAAATTTAGGAGATTGACATGATAAAATTTATTGAGAAACTTGAAAAATGGGATACCTGGGAAATTACCTGCCCCGGTCACAATGACAAAAATCCGTTTATGGATTATAAGATCCAGGGAACGTTTACCGGCGATCATGAATGCAAAACAGTGGATGGCTTTTACGATGGAGACGGGAATTATGTGGTCCGCTTCATGCCTTCTTTTGAAGGAGACTATAAATTTCTGATCAGCGGAAGTTTTTCTGAAAATACATGGGAAGGAACCTTTGAAGTACTTCCTGCTTCAGGCAGCAATCATGGACCTGTTCATGTAGCGAATACCTATCATTTTGCCTATGAAGACGGAGCTCCCTATTATTCCATTGGAACGACCTGTTATGTTTGGGAGCTGCAATCAGAAGAATTACAAAAACAGACTCTTGAAACTCTTAGGAATAGTGCATTTAACAAAATTCGTTTCTGTATTTTACCCAAACATTATGATTACAATTTAAATGAACCCATCTCTTATCCATACATAGGAACTCCCTGTGACAGTACAAAATTAACCAGTGATAATTTTATGCAGTTTAATGGAAGGGCAGAAGGAAACCAGTGGGATTATTCCCGTTTTAATCCGGATCATTTCCGGCATATTGAACAATGTATCAGACAGCTGAGAGATCTGTCTATAGAAGCGGATTTAATCGTTATGCATCCTTACGATCGGTGGGGATTCAGCCTTATGAACAGAGAGCAGGACGAACTATACTGGAACTATGTGATTGCCAGATTTTCTGCCTACAGGAATGTCTGGTGGTCACTTGCCAACGAATATGATCTTATGCCTCAAAAGTCCGTGGAGGACTGGGAATATTATGCAGGGATCATTTGTAAAAAGGACAAATACAATCATTTGAGATCCATTCATAACTGCAGGGCTTTTTATGATTATACCAGATCATGGATTACCCACTGCAGCATACAGAGGCAGGATGTTTATAAAACGGCGGAGTACGTGGATGAATGGAGAGAGAGGTATCAAAAGCCGGTAGTGCTGGATGAAATAGCTTATGAAGGAAACATCCAGCATGGCTGGGGAAATATAAGCGGTAAGGAACTGGTTCGAAGATTCTGGGAAGCCAGCTTAAGAGGGGGATACGCAGGTCATGGAGAAACTTATATGAATCCAAAAGACATCCTGTGGTGGTCCCACGGCGGTGTCTTACACGGAGAAAGCCCTGACAGGCTGAAGTTTCTTCATCAGATCTTATCAGATACGCCGGGGCATGGGCTGACACCGTTAAAACAGGCCTGGGACGAGGTGTGCGCAACTGTGGAACGTGTCAGCTATTATTTATATTACTATGGTTTTAACAGACCTTCCTTCCGGGAGTTTTATTTTGATGACACAACAGAATATGATGTGGAAGTTATCGATACATGGGATATGGATATTGAAAACAGGGGAATATTTAAGGGGAAATTTAAAGTGGAACTGCCCGGCAAGGAATATATGGCGGTTCGCATAGCGGTAAATGGTGTTTTCCGGGATTGTACTAGACCATAGCCGGGCAATATGGTATACTGAATCCAAAATTTATTTTCAGAATAAAAGACGGCGGGAGGAGATTGACCAATGGCAACCCTTAAAGATGTGGCAGAACGGGCAGAAGTTACGGTCACCACTGTCTCAAGAGTTATTAATAACCGGGGCTATATCAGTGAGCAGACGAGAAAAAAAGTTTACGATGTTATGAAGGAGCTTAATTATCAGCCCAATGAACTGGCACGGTCTCTTTCCATGCAAAGAACCAATACCATCGGAATTATTGTCCCTCACATTGTCCACCCGTATTTTGCCAAGCTCATCAGCAACTTAGAAAACGCAGCTGCCAACAAAGGCTACAAAATATTGCTGTGCAATTCCAAAGCAAAGAATGAAAAGGAACTGGAATACATTCAGATGTGTAAGAGCAACCGGGTATCCGGGATTGTACTGTGCAGCCGAAACGTGGATATTGAAGAGATGAAGAATTTAGACATTCCTGTCATTACCATAGAGCGCAACTTAGAAGCAGGAACAGTGGGAATTCAGTGTGACAACTATCAGGGAGGCTGTCTTGCGACTGAACATTTAATATCCTTAGGATGTAAGAATCTGCTTCATTTAAGCGGAATTAAAAATGAAAACATGCCGGCGGATGCCAGAGCGGAAGGATTTATTGCTGTTTGTGAAAAATACGGAGTGCGTCACCGGGAAGTGATGGCTACCAGCACTATTTACAATACTCTGGATTATCATGAGCACATCAGAAAAGCCATTGAGGAAGATCCTTTAGTAGACGGTATCTTTGCCAGCAGTGATCTGATTGCTGCCCAGACCATTCAGATCTGCGCTGAGATGAATATATCCATACCCGGACAGATCCGGCTGGTTGGTTTTGACGATGTGGATATTGCCAGACTGACAACACCCACAATTACCACCATCAGACAGCCGGTCAGAGAGATGGCGGAATGGGCGATCGAATTTATACAGAGAAGTCTGAATCATGAAGCAGTTCCGGAACAGTTTAAGCTGCCCGTTACTCTTGTAAAAAGAAATTCCACATAAATAATAATGACACTGGAACGTAAAAGCCAGTGTCATTTTTTTATTGTCCAATGCAGAATAAAATATTATAAGCGATTGACCTGTGAAATAAGCGCATTAAGATAAATAATAAAACAGATATTATATATATGATAATGAATATTTGGGTAAAATGCACAAAAAACAGAATAAAAAATTTGTACATAAGACGAAAATATGTCAAGCGGTTGACATGAAGCCCAGAGAGGAATATACTCAGGTTACAGCATACGTAAATACGCTTCCATCAGGAAGCAGATTTTGCGGAAAATCAGAATATCAGGGAGGTATTGGAATGAAACGAAAACAGGTTCTTTCATTGGGATTGGCAGCTGTTATGATGCTTACTGCAGCAGGATGTAGCGGCGGAAGCAAGACGCTTGAGGGGGACACAGGCACAACGGCAGCAGGAAGTACAGAAGGGAACAAAGCAGATTCATCTCAGAGCGCAGGAGCTGCAGCAAATGGAGTCACCATCACCATTTTAAACACGAAGGCAGGCATGGAGAAATTTTTTGAACCGGCGTTTGAGGATTATAAGAAAAAAACCGGAGTTACTGTGGAGATGTCCTCGATTTCAGAGGGAGATTCTCCCTACGAGGCAATACAGAAAAGATATGCAGCAGGAGATGCTCCCACACTTGCAATTATGGACTGCAACGATATTGTAGCTCTTGCGGAACAAAAGGCTCTCCCGTTAGATGGGGAAAAATGGGTGGCCGACGGAGGAGATAAATACGGTGTGAAGGTAGGCGGTAAGCTGTATGGATTCCCATTCAGTCTGGAAGGCAGAGGACTTTTATTTAACAGAACCGCCATCGAAAAGACACTGGGAAAGGATTTTGATGAAAAATCCATAAAAAATCTTGATGATTTTAAAGCAATCTGCGATGAACTGGTTGCTGCAGGAATGGAAAAACCGGTTTGTATCTCAAAAGAGGACTGGTCCCTGGGAGCCCATTATCTGGGACTTATGTATGAAGAGCAGGATGGAACTTCCAAAGGAGCAGAAGATCTTATCGGTTCGTTAGAGGATGGATCTGCAAAGCTGGCTGATAACCCAAGATTCAACAGCATGTTTGATACCTTTGATGTGCTTATGAAATATAACATCAATGGAAAAGATCCTCTTGCCGCAGATTACGATACGGATAATGCCTATTTTGCAGAAGGCGACGTAGCATTCTGGTTTAACGGTAACTGGGTATGGGAAGTTGTATCCGGATTTGCAGATTCCAGTTCTGAGTTTGGCATGCTTCCTGTTGTTCAGAATACAACGGATGATAAGTTTAACACCCTTGTCAATGCGGTTGGTTCCAAACAGATCATGATTGACAAAAACGCTTCTCCGGAACAGATCCAGGCCGCAAAAGACTTTTTAAACTGGCTGGTCTATGATAAGACAGCCCAGGATATTGTGGCAAACCAGATTCTTGCAGTACCTTGCTTTAGTACCTTCAACGCTTCCCCTGACAATAAACTGGGGCAGGCATTAAAGGCTTACGCAGATGCAGGGCTGACCTTTGATCAGTATAATGGACTGCCTGGAGATCACTGGTCTGTATGCGGTGGTTTTGTACAGAAATATCTGGGAGGAAAAACAGACCGTGCAGGTCTTGCAGCTGACTTAGAAGGCTATTGGAAATCCAAGAAATAGGGGATAGGGAAGGAACGCTTTTATGGAAAAAAATGCGATGTCCAATAAAATAAAAACATATATGATGTTTGCTGGTCCGGCAATGTTTTTCTTTTTTGCAGTAGTCATCATTCCATTTATCTATGGTGTATATTTAACCTTTACCAACTGGGATGGGATATCAGAGAAAAAGCATCTGATCGGATTCACCAACTACATAGCAGTATTTCAGGATGGGGGATTTTGGAATGCACTGTTACTGACACTTTCTTACGTGGCAATCAGTACGATTCTGGTACAGGTGATTGCATTTGGGCTGGCCTATTTACTGACTGGCGGACTGAAAGGTCAGAACTTTTTCCGGGCAGGTTTTTTTACACCAAACTTAATCGGCGGGATTGTTTTAGGATTTATCTGGAAGTTTGTGTTTTCCAAAGCATTTACTGCTTTTGGAGCGATCATTTCAGCACCGCTGTTTGAAAGTTCCTGGTTATCGGATCCCATAAAAGCGTTCTTTGCTTTAATTCTGGTTACCGTGTGGCAGTATTCTGGATATATGATGCTGATCTACGTTGCAGGCTTTGTCGGAGTACCAAAGGATTTAATAGAAGCGGCCAGTATTGACGGATGTACCAATACACAAAGGACCAGACACATCGTGATACCCATGATGGCTCAGTCATTTTCCATCTGTACATTCTTAACACTGACCAGATGCTTTATGGTATATGATTTAAACGTTTCCTTAACTGGAGGAGAACCATATGGAAGTACAATTATGGCGGCTCTTCATGTATATCAGAAGGCGTTTAAATCCAAACAGTACGGGTTAGGTCAGGCAGAGGCTCTGGTGCTTTTCGCAGTGGTTGCAGTTGTGGCAGTCACCCAATATTACTTAAGCAGGAAGAAGGAGGTGGAAGCGTAATGGCGAAAGGGAGAACTGTGGTAGGCGGAAGAAAAGCAGTTTTTATGAACCTTATGAAGCTGGTTTTATTAACAGTGGTGCTGATTTTATACATGATTCCATTTTTCTTAATCCTGATCAATTCGTTTAAAAGAAAGATTACGATTATTAAGAATCCCCTTATGCTGGTAGATCCCAAAGGCTTTTCCTTTGACAACTATAGTTCGGCGTTTCGGGAGATGAATTATGTAAGGGCGTTTGGCAACTCCTTGTTAATTACCTTTGTCAGTGTGGCTTTCATTGTCCTGTTTGCATCCATGGCAGCCTACTTCTTTGCAAGAACCAGAACCTTTGCAGCGAAATTCAGTTTTTCACTGATTGTGGCAGCTATGGTAATACCGTTTCAGACGATTATGATTCCCCTGATATCCATTTATGGGAATATGTTTGGAATGCTGAATATGAGGTCGACTTTAATATTTATGAATATCGGTTTTGGTATGGGACTGGCGATATTTATCTATTATGGGTTTATCCGTTCCGGAGTTCCTATTTCCCTGGAGGAAGCGGCGATTATTGATGGCTGCACTCCTTACCAGTTGTTTTTTAAGATTGTTTTTCCGCTTTTGAAGCCCACTACCGCAACCCTGATTGTCCTTGATGTCTTATGGCTGTGGAATGATTACCTTCTTCCCAGCCTGATACTTGGAAAAAAGAAATTATATACGCTGCCCTTATCAACTTATACTTTTTATGGTACGTATTCCAGCGATCTGGGCAAAATCATGGCAGGTCTGGTACTGACCATTCTGCCAGTCATTGTTATCTATCTGATTTTGCAGAAGCAGATTATCAGCGGTGTTGTAGCGGGAGCAGTAAAGGCGTAGGAGACAGCCCTGTGATTCCATATTTGGTGACGCAGGGCTTTTTTAACAGAGAAAATGACAAAAAGAGAGGGCAGCAGGTTGGAAAATACAATTCGAATTACAGGGAAATATTTGTGGATACCCATCACTCCGGGAGCGAAAGATTCCATTGTATCTTTTTATATAAATGGAGTAAAGATTCAGGAGATGTGTATTGAGACCGGAGAAAATAAGCCACGTTTTTATGCATGGTTTGATGCAGCAGCGTATCAGGGCGATATCTTGACCATTGAAGGGGATTACAAAGAAAAATGGTTTGAGTACATTCTGGTAAGGGATGAAAAACCTGTAAATCCAGAGTCCAAAAGACCTCTGATCCATTATGCGCCTGAATTTGGGTGGCTCAATGATCCCAATGGGCTGATTTATGACAATGGAGTTTATCACATTTACCATCAGCATAATCCTTACGGAGTCAGGTGGGAGAACATGCACTGGGCTCATACCAGTACTCGTGATTTCCTGTCTTATACGCAGACGGAGGATGTTCTGTTTCCCGATGAAGAGGGACCGGCTTTTTCAGGGACAGCTATTCTGGATCATAATAATTGTCTGGGACTGGGGGCGGATGCAATTGCATATTATTATACTTCAGCGGGTGGACGCAGCCACTGGTCTAAGGAGCATAGGTTCACTCAGAAAGTGGCAGTAAGCACGGATCATGGAAAAACTCTTAAAAAGCTGGAAGAATCTGTTCTGCCTCATATCAAAGAGGAAAACAGAGATCCAAAAGTGTTCTATCACGAAGAAAGCGGCTCTTATATTATGGTGCTTTATATCTCTGATGATACCTTCTATTTCTTTCAATCCAAAGATCTGATTCATTGGGAGAAAATGCAGGAAATTATCATACCGGGTATGTGGGAATGTCCGGACTTTTTCCCGCTTACCTGTGAAGGGGATGGGGTGAAAAAGTGGGTTCTGTGGTCTGCAGACGGATATTACTGCCTGGGAGATTTTGATGGAAAGTATTTTCAGGCAGAGAAGAATAAAGAAGGAGATGCCATTGTTAGATATCAGCTTTATAACATAATCACAGATGGGGAGAACAAAGCTGACCGAAGCTTTGTAAGGCCATATGCAGCACAGATTTTTAAAGGGACCGGTGACCGCATTTTACAGCTTAACTGGATAACCAGCGTGAAAAAAGGCAGGAATTACGCCGGTATTTTGTCCTTGCCTGGAGAACTGGGGCTTAGTAAGACGACTGAGGGGTACCGGATCTGTATTAATCCGGCAAAGGAACTGGCAAAGCTGAGAAGTGAGCCATTCAGTAAAGTTCTGAATATGAAAGAAGAGGTTTTTGCACCGTGTTTTGCCAGCCTTTATTCTGGTGAGGGTCAGGCGCTTGAAATAGAACTGACATTTAGTGACGCCAGACAAATAAAGGGGAAAGGTGAATCGTTTATAAAGCTGACTGTATTTGGAACCCTGTTTTCTATTGATCTTTTCAGCCGTGAAATAAAAGTGGGACCACACAGAATTCCATTAAAAGAAAAAAAAGAACATTATTTAAGAATTTATGCAGATACGGATGTGTTTGAATTGTATGCCTGCAAAGGATTGACATATGCTGTGACGGATAATGAAAGTGACAGCGTTTCAGGATCTGTAAAGATAGAGTATTCCGGGATCATGGGGGACATAAAACTTCATGCATTAAGGGGAATCAGGATAAATGAATAGATGGGAGTTGGATGAATGGAACTGAATAATAAGATCATGTTAATTACATATGCGGACAGTCTGGGCAGGAATTTAAAAGAACTGGATACAGTTCTCCACACCTATCTGCAGAATGAGGTAGGCGGTGTGCACATTCTTCCTTTTTTTCCTTCTTCTGCAGACAGAGGCTTTGCTCCTCTGTGTTATGATCAGGTGGATGCAGAATTCGGAACATTTGAAGATATAAAAAGGATCAGCAAAGATTATTATCTGATGTTTGATTTTATGGTAAATCATATTTCCAGAAATTCTGATTATTTTAAGGATTTTGAGGAAAAGAAGGAGCTTTCCCATTACAAGGAAATGTTTATCCGATATAAAGAGTTCTGGGATCAGGGAGAACCAACCAAAGAAGAGGTGGATTTAATCTATAAACGAAAGCCACGGGCACCCTATACCGAGGTTACATTTAAAAATGGAGATGTGGAAAAAGTTTGGTGTACCTTTTGTGAGGAACAGATTGACCTGGATGTAAGGACTGAGACAACTAAGGAATTCATACGTAAATCGTTAACCGACATGTGTGAGAATGGAGCCTCCATTATTCGGCTGGATGCATTTGCCTATGCTGTAAAAAAGAAAAATACCAATTGCTTTTTTGTGGAACCGGATATATGGGAACTGCTTCATGAGATTCAGGATGTTGTGTCCTCAAAGGGTGTGGATATATTACCGGAGATCCATGAGCATTATACCATTCAGATGAAAATTGCAAAGCAGGGATTCTGGATCTATGATTTTGCACTTCCTGTGCTGGTTTTAAATGCGCTTTATACAGGAAACGGGGTGTATTTGAAACGATGGCTTGAGATGTGTCCGAAAAAGCAGTTTACCACGCTGGATACCCATGATGGAATCGGAATTGTGGATGCCAGAGACTTAATGCCTGATGAGGCAATTGAGGAGACAAAAGAAAAAATGTTTACAAAGGGAGCCAATGTTAAAAAGATATACAATACAGCAGCTTACAACAATCTGGATATTTATCAGGTGAACACGACCTATTATTCTGCACTTGGTGACAGGGATGATGCATATCTGCTGGCAAGAGCCATTCAGTTTTTTGCACCAGGAATTCCACAGGTATATTATGTGGGCCTGCTAGCCGGATCCAATGATATTGAGCTGATGGAAAAAACAAAAAATGGAAGAGACATTAATCGTCACTACTACAGTCTGGAAGAAATAGCTAAAGAGACAGATCGTCCAGTTGTGAAACGACTTTTTGAGTTGATGCGTTTTAGAAACACCCACCCGGCGTTTGCTTTGGAGGGAAATATGGAAGTGAAGCTTAAAAAGGATAATCAGCTGACTATCATCCGTACCTGGGGCACCTATTATGCTGCGCTTACGGCTGACTTAAAAAGTTTTGAATTTGACATCAGCCATAATTAAAAGATAAAGCTGGTTCTCTGCGTTGACAAATGCCCTCCGCCTCAGTAAGATAAATACAGAATAAATAAGGAGGGCTCTCAACGGATGAATACCATAAACAGTGTGATTGAAAAGATGATGGATTATTATAAAGGCGATCCAAAGAGGATTCAGCATTTTATTAAAGTATACCAGTTTGGTAAGCTGATTGGAGAAGAAGAGGGGCTTGATGCCTGGAAGCAGCGCATACTGGAAACAGCCTGTGTGGTTCATGATATCGGCATTAAGGCAAGCGAAGAAAAATATAACAGCAGTGCAGGCAATTACCAGGAGCTGGAGGGACCTCCCATTGCAAGAGATCTTCTTGTGTCTCTTGATTATTCTCCGGAAGAGATTGACCGGATCTGCTGGCTGGTAGGTCACCATCATACATACAAAAATATAGAGGGGGAGGATTATCAGATTCTTGTGGAAGCTGATTTTCTTGTCAATGCATGGGAGGACGGGATGTCCAGGGAGACAGTTGAGAATGTCAGGAAGAAGATATTTGCAACAGCAACAGGAATCCGAATGTTTGAAACCATGTATATGTAAAGAACAGATGGGCTTGGATGAAATTCTTAAAAATTGTATATGATAAATTAAGGATTGAATATACACGTTTTTATAATTTTATGTAATAATAGTGTTTAAACGGATGGAAATCTGCTCGGTGAATATCATGAACGATGCTGTGACATAAAGTTTTGACACTATCAATTTAAAACAATAAATAGGGTTGTTGCATTATAGTAACGGGAAATAATATGATAAGTGGCTGACTATAAAAAAGTGTTAGGATACAGTCATGAAATCTATCTCCTTTACTTTATTTGCAGCATCCCTTTTTTATTTTATTTGTAAAATACTTAAAAATAATATTTCCCATAAGGAGACCTGTCATGAAACAGAATGGAAAAAGAACTTTTAAATTATTCAGTAAATCCAAGGCCCATACCATTTTGTATCAATTTATGGTGACGTATTTTATTGTGCTATTTATCCCTTTATTAATCTGTAGTGGCTATTATATCAGAATGATTTCAGTAATTGGCAATGATGATAAACAGTCGCGGAAAACAGAGCTAAAACATGCTGCAGTTTTAGTGGATACTATGCTAGATGAAGTCTCCTATCTGGGAGACAGTCTTGCCTCTAACACAGGTGTTAATTCCTTTAAGAAAATTTCTGCCGCTTTTGATGGTCCAAATTCCTATCAGGTTTATGAGTTGCGCACCATGCTTCCGGACCTATATGCCGTTAATCAGTCTATATTTGACTATTTCATTTTTTTTGAAAAAAGTGAAACAGTCATAAATAAGCAGATCGCCTATACATACAAGGATTTTTATGATCTCTATCTGCATGAGGTAAGGTATGAAAGTTACGATGACTGGTACAGGCATATGAAAGAGGACAAAGTAATTTATGGACTAAGTCCGATGGAAGCTTATAAATACAAAAACAAGACCACACCAAATATGATTGCATATACAAGACCTATGATTTATGGGGATTATAATGGTAAAAGCAGGATTGAGATCATGTTTAAAGATACGGTATTAGAAACCTTAATGCCGGCACGGGCTGATAACAGTATCCAGTTTATAAAAGATTTTCACGGCAGGCTGCTGTACTATAAAGCTCAGGGGGAACCAGAAAAGACTTCCCAGGAGGAGGTGAGCAGAGCAGTTGATATGGTCATTACCCATAGTGAGAATCCTGAGAATCAGACAGTAATACTTAATAAAGAAAAATATCTGGTAATCCAGTATGCTTCAGACAAATCCGGTCTGGAATATTATATGCTGCAGCCAATGGTGGCGGTCAACAGCAGGAGTATGTACAGTATGTTCATGCTGGCTGTTTTTGTTTTTACTGCGATAACGGTGGGGATTATTTTAAGCTATTATATGTCCAAGAAAAGTGCTACTCCCATTAATGATATCATGAAAGAAGTTTCCCAAAGTACGGAACGGTTTAAAGGGCACCAGGCAGTTTTTTTAAGCTTAAAAGAGACGTTCAACCATCTGGTAAATACCAATGCGGACATGATAAGAGTGATTGAAAGCCAGAAACCATTTTTGAGGAATGCTTTTTTAAACCGGTTGTTATACGGCAATTTCGCAACGGAAGAGGAGGTTTCCATAATCGCCCGCAATATTGGACTGCTTCACACTGACAGGGTCTTTGGCATCCTTGTATTCCGCTTTAATTCGGATATAGATAAAATTGTAGAAGATGATCTGAAACTGATTAACTCCTGCATCCTTTCAATCATTGAAGTATTAAAAGAGATACTTCCAGACAGCCTCTATACGAATCTTGATGGTGATCAGGTAGTCCTGCTGATGAGTATCGATAAGAAACACAGAGAGTGTTTTAAAGAAGAGACCGAACGAAAGATCAGGAAAATCAAGGAAGCCATGCCATCCAATGTATCGGAGCAGTTCTTTGTATATGGCGGCAATGAAGTGGAGAGTCTGACTGAACTTAAGGATTCCTATAATAATGCAGTGTATATGTTCCAGAATGAGAAGGGGCAGATAGATAATACGGTCATCTGGTACATTAATAATTTTGTGAATATTCCTTCCTATCCTCCTCAGGACTTTTCGCTTAAACTTATGCATTATGTAATGGCTGGGGATAGTGAGGGGCTCCATGATGCCCTTGAGGAAATTATTAAGAAGTATTTTATAGAGAACAATCTGCCGGTTTACCTCCAGCATATGCTATTGAATGAATTGCAGACAGCCTTATTCCGTATAATCCGCCGGATTGGGGCAGATGAATCGGAATACCGTACTTATTATAATAAATTAGAGGAAAACAGTAATGCAACACTGCTCAATCAGTTCACCCTCACTCTAAACCTGTACCGTACGGTATGTAAAGGTGTCGGTGACAAAAAGAAGCTTAAGGATACTTCAGCGATTACAGCTTCCATTGCTTCCTATATTGATGTTAATTACGGTGACAAAAATCTCTCACTTACCAGTGTTGCTGATATATTCAGTATCAGTGAACCCTATTTATCCAGTATATTTAAGCAGTCCCTGGGAATTAACTTTTCTAACTACATGGAAGGAGTAAGAATTGAAAAGGCAAAGGAATTATTAGAAAAGACGAATTTGTCCATTGGTGAAATCTCTGATCATGTAGGTTACAGTTCGGCCAATTCTTTCTGCCGGGCTTTTAAAAGGGTAATGGGAACCAGTGCTTCCGAATACAGAAAAAAATAAGGACTGAGGAGGAGTGCTGTTGGGTTCTTAAAATATGAATAGTGGGAAAAAAGTATTGTATATATATTTTTAGCCGACGGTGTGCAATGATGAAAAAAAGAAAAGGGAGAGGTGAATGAATTGCTTAACCGTAATAGCGCTAATGTAAAAATAAAAAAGAAAGGAAGTTTTATGAAATACTTTGCTGCCCACTGGCAATTATATCTTATGATCGCACTGCCTTTAAGTGTATTACTTATTTTTTCTTATGGTCCCATGTACGGTGTTATACTTGCTTTTAAAAATTATAAGGTAAGTCTGGGAATATGGGATAGTCCATGGGCTGATAATTATGGTTTTAATAATTTTATAAGATTTTTCAATAATTACAATTTTAAAGAATGTTTTCGCAATACCCTGGTGGTTTCCATTTATTCCATGGTGGTGACCATACCCTGTTCCATATTGTTGGCACTTTCCTTAAATTATACTAAAAATATCTTATTTAAGAAAGCAGCTCAGTTGATTACATATTGTCCCTATTTTATTTCTACAATCGTATTTGTAGGAATTATAAATATAATCATGGACAACAGAACCGGTGTAATCGGCAGCGTCCTTTATAATCATTTTGGAATTAACGTACTGGGCAGTGCTGGATTGTTTCCTTCCCTCTATGTATGGACCGGCGTCTGGCAGGGAATCGGTTTTGGTGCAATTATTTATATTGCTGCCCTGGCCGGTGTGGACATGGAACAGCATGAAGCAGCCATTATCGACGGAGCCACTCTTTTACAGAGAATACGATTTGTAGATATACCGGCAATCATACCTACAGTGGTTATTATGATGATCTTAAATATGGGAAGTCTCCTAAATGTGGGATATGAGAAAGTTCTTGCCATGCAGAACCAGAATAACCTGATTACTTCTGAGATTATTACTACCTATTCTTATAAGGTATCATTGGTTTCTACTTTTCCGGATTATCCATATTCTACTGCCATTGGATTGTTTCAGTCCCTGATTGGATTGTTTCTGATACTTGTTGCAAATAAAATCGCCAATAAAGTATCAGGCGCTGGTTTTATGTAAAGGGGGAAATTATGAAAAGCAGAAGAATTACACAGGATAAGGTTGTTTATTTTGTCAATTATATATTGCTGACCCTGCTGTTGATAGTTGTGTTATATCCGATTATCTATATTATCAGCTGCTCCTTCAGCAGCGGTAATGCACTGACGACTGGTAAGGTTAAATTCTTTCCGGTAGGATTTACCCTGGACAGCTATGAAACAGTATTTAAATATAAATCAATCTGGACCGGGTTTAAGAATTCCCTTACTTATACGGTATGCGGCGCTTTAATCAGTATAATCCTGACGTTGTTTGCAGCATATCCCTTATCCAGGGAGGATTTTAGAGGAAGAAAAATAGTGACAGGACTTTTTTTGTTTACCATGATGTTTTCTGGTGGATTAATCCCTACCTTTATGTTAGTGAAGAACCTTAAGATGATCAATACGATGTGGGCTGTCATTCTGCCCGGTGCTGTCAGTGCCTATAACGTTATTGTTGCAAGAACATTCTTTTATCAGACGATTCCAAAAGAATTACTGGAAGCCTCAAAGATGGATGGCTGCTCTGACTTTAAATTCTTCTCCAAGATAGTGATTCCTTTGTCTAAACCAATCATAGCGGTTCTTAGTCTATGGGTAACGGTTTCCTTATGGAATTCTTATTTTAACCCTATGATTTATATTAATTCAGTGGATAAATACCCATTACAGCTGGTACTGAGAAAAATAATTCTGATGTCCCAGGTGGATCTGTCCTCCGCCAATGTGGATCCGATGATGGTAGCAAAAAACCGGAATTTAAGTGAAATGCTAAAGTATGGAACAATTATTATCAGCAGCCTTCCCTTAATGATTGCCTATCCTTTCGTACAGAAATACTTTGTAAAGGGTGTTATGATCGGTTCCGTTAAAGGTTGAATGAAACCTTTTTAGCTTTATATATCAATAATGAGGAGAAAATACTATGAAAAAGAGAAGGTTTTTTAACAAACGCATCATATCAATCGTAGCTTCAACCGCTATGGTAGTATCATTGTTGGGAGGCTGCCAGAAATCCGGCACGAAATCTTCCGATGCCAAAACAGATGATACAAAATCAACAGTTTCTGATGATGCGTTTAATTTCAAATCTGTTAAAGATGTGACTTTTCCACTAAAACAAAAGCTGGAATTAACTGTTTTTGTATATGCGACAGCTACAGGCGGGGGTACATATCAGGATAACTATGTAACCGACTGGCTGGAGGAAAAAACCAATATCCATCTGAATTATGTATATGATTTAGATGGTGATGATGCAAAAACCAAATTAAATCTTGTTATGACAGATGCAGCCAGCCTTCCGGATATATTCCTGGCCACCAACTGGACGAAATCAGAAGTACAGTCTTATGGACAGCAGGGGCTGATTATTCCCCTAAATGACTATTTAAAAGACGCACCAAACTGGAATGCCAATAATGAAAGAAGTCCTTCCAGGAAAGCGGATCTTACGATGACTGATGGAAACATCTATACATATGGTGATGAGAATGAAAGCTTCCATAATATGTTCCAGAACAGAATGTGGATCTATATGCCCTGGGTAGAAAAACTTAATGAAGGTAAGGTGCCTCAGACCACAGATGAACTGTATGATTACATGAAAAAAATTAAAACCCAGGATCCCAATGGTAACGGTGCAGCAGATGAAATACCTATGACCGGTTATATTGGCGGCTGGGCAACCGATCCGACTGTCTGGATGATTAATTCCTTTGTACAGTGTAACAATCCGTTAAGCAATACGAACCCTACGGTAGCAGCCGGTTTTGTCGCCGACAATGGGAAAATTGAGTATAACGTTATGAAAGACCAGTATAAAGATGCACTTAAATATATGAATAAGCTTTATAAAGAAGGTTTACTGGATAATCAGACCTTTACTCAGGATAATACCCAGTTTGATTCTGCTTTAAATAATACTGACCATCTGGTTGGATTATATGCAGATGGCGGTGTGAATGCGGACGGAGATAATTTCTGGGCTAAAAAGCCTGGTGACTGGCAAAACTGGGCATGCCTTGAACCTGTTGCAGGACCTGATGGGGTCAGACTGGCTGCCAGAAGTATTGCCACTTATTTTGGCTCTTCTATAGGAAGTATTTCAGCAAATTGCAAATACCCGGTTATTGCAGCAGCATTATTTGATTTCATGGCATCAGAAGAAGCATCCAATGTACAGGCATATGGACCAGAAGGCTTTGGCTGGGATTGGACAACAGAGGGAACTTCTTTGGGTGATGGTGTTCCCAAATATGAAACACATACAATTCCCGATGATTTTGACTGGGTAGGAAACGGATTTCCAAGAAATTATGCTCACAAGGCCTATACTGCCGATGCTATGGTAAGATCCAGCAACATTGATTACCGTTCTGCCTTGAAGATAGAGAATCCAGAACTGGATGTAGAGTATGTATTCCAGAAGGCAGCAGAAAAATATGAGAAATATTCACCGGATATTAACACCCTGATTCCGAACTTTGCATTCGAAGGGGATGACAGCCGGGCCATTTCGGAATATACACTGACCATTGGTGGATATGTAAATCAGGCTACGGTTCAGTTCATCACTGGAAATATGGATATAGACAAAGAGTGGGGCAATTATATCAGCAAATTAAAGGATATGGGAGTGGAGGACTATATCGCACGTTATCAGAAATACTATGATAAATATATGAAAACGGCAGGCAAGTAAAAAGATTAATGGGAGGTATTATTTGTGAAAAAACAGGCCTTTAATCCCTATCTTCCGTCATGGGAATATATACCTGATGGGGAGCCTTATGTATTCGGAGATCGTATTTATATATATGGGTCCCATGACCGGTTCAGGGGCAATGCTTATTGTTTAAATGATTATGTATGCTGGTCGGCACCGGTGGATGATCTGGGTGACTGGAGATATGAAGGCATTATTTACCCCAAGGTATCCGATCCCCTTAATAAGGACGGCAGCATGTGTTTATACGCACCGGATGTAACCTTAGGTCCTGACGGACGTTACTATCTTTATTATGTGCTGGATAAAGTAAGCATCGTATCCGTAGCGGTGTGTGAGGAACCGGCAGGAAGATATGAATTTTACGGTTATGTACATTATGCTGACGGTACACGTCTGGGAGAAAGAAAGGGTGACGAGCCCCAGTTTGATCCAGGAGTCCTTACGGAAGGCGGTACAACCTATTTATATACCGGATTCTGCGGCGTAGGTGACAGATCCAGAAGTGGCCCCATGGTAACAGTACTTGGACCTGACATGCTTACCATTGTGGAAGAACCTGTATTTATTGCCCCAAGTGAGCCCTTTAGTGAAGGAAGCTCCTTTATGGAACATGAATTTTTCGAGGCACCGTCTATGAGAAAAAGAGGAGATACCTATTATTTCATTTATTCCTCCATTGTTATGCATGAATTATGCTACGCAACCAGTAAATATCCCACAAAGGGTTTTGTATACGGCGGAGTCGTAAGCAGTAATTGTGATATGCACATTCATTCCTATAAACCAGCCAGGAAACCTATGTATTATGGGTCTAATAATCATGGAAGTATAGTTGAAATCAAAGACCAGTGGTATATATTTTACCACCGCCATACGGATGGAACAAATTTCAGCAGGCAAGGCTGTGCCGAACCCATTGAGTTCCGGGAAGATGGATCGATCATACAGCCTGAGATGACCTCCTGCGGATTGAATGGGGGTCCATTGGCTGGAAGGGGAGAATATCCTGCTTACTTAGCCTGCAATCTTTTCTGTAAGGACGAAGAAATTTATACTCCTCTCGGTGGCCTGTGGATGGACAGCCGGTTCCCCAAAATAACACAGGAGGGAAAAGACGGGGATGAGGAAGCAGGTTATATACAGAATATGTGTGATACGGCAACTGCCGGATTTAAATATTTTGACTGTCAGGGAGTGAAAAGTGTTATAATTAAAGTACGCGGATACTGCAGGGGGCAGTTTGAGATAAAAACCTCCTGGGATGGAAAATCACTTGCAAATATTCCGGTTGGCTATACCAATATATGGAAGGAATATACGGCGGATATTGCAATTCCGGATGGAATCTGGCCAATTTATTTTACATATCGGGGAGAAGGCAGTGCGTCTTTACAATCGTTTACTTTAATTTAGTCTGGAGGATATCCTTATGAAGAATCGTTTACTATATGACAGACCAGTTCCGTACCAAAGATTCAGACCTGACAGTGAAGAAATCTGGAATGAAGCAACGCCCATTGGCAACGGGAACATGGGAGCTATGGTTTTTGGTGGAGTTCAGATCGATAAATTACAGCTGAATGAGGATACCATCTGGTATGGGAACGGGGGCAGAAACCGTGTGAATCCGGAAGCGAAAGACAATTATCTTAAGATTCGCCAGTTGCTGTCAGACGGCATGGTCTCAGATGCTCAGAAGCTTGCCGGTGATACGGTGATGCCAATTCCTGACCAGCAGAGAAATTACAGCACCGCAGGTGAAATCTTTTTTGAATTTCATGAAGAGAACCAGGAGTTTAAGAATTACATAAGGTGTCTTGACTTAAATCAGGCAATTGTAACCATGGAATATGAGATTGGGGGGAGAGAGTACCAAAGGGAATATTTTGCCAGTGCCGTACATCAGGTAATTGCTCTCCATCAGGAGAGTAAAGGTGGAGAAAAGGTAAATGGATGCATGACTTTGACATTTTTTCGCAGTAATGTAGAAAAAATTGAAAAAATCTCCGACCACATCCTATCCATGACCGTAAAGGAAGGTGGGGAGGGCTGCTGTTATTGCGTCATGGCTGCAATTAAGAATGAAGGCGGTACCGTGGAGATCCACAGAGATCAGATCCGCGTGAATGAAGCAGATTCCTTTACTGTCTATCTGTCAATCCGAAGTGATTTCTATCAAGAAGAACCGGCAGGCTGGTGCAGAGAAAAGCTGGAGTCTGTACTTAAACTGCCTTATGAGTTTGTAAAGTCGGAGCATAGAAAAGAGTACCAGAGCTACTTTAATCGTGTTCAATTTTCGCTGGGTCAGGATACTGGAAAAGCGGAAAGGACGATTCCTGAAAGACTGAAAGCCATGCAGCAGGGAGAACAGGATCTGGAGTTGATTGCAGAGTATTACCAGTTTGGCAGATATTTGTTAATTTCATGCAGCAGACCCGGGTCACAGCCGGCAAATTTACAGGGTATCTGGAACCGCAATGAGCATCCGGCCTGGGGCAGTAAATATACAATTAACATTAATACGGAAATGAATTACTGGCCGGCAGAAAGCTGCAATTTATCGGAATGTCACCTTCCCCTTTTTGAGTTAATCCGAAGAATGCTTCCATATGGTCAGAAGGTTGCAGGGGATATGTACGGCCTGCCCGGTTTTGTTGCCCACCATAATACGGATTTGTTCGGAGACTGCGCGCCCCAGGATACAGTCATGTCGTCTACGATCTGGCCTATGGGTGCAGCCTGGCTTTGCATTCACATCTGGAATCATTATGAATATACCCTGGATCAGGAATTCCTGAGAAAGAATATGGATTTGATAAAGGAAGCCAGTCTTTTTATATCGGAGTACCTCTTTGAAAACCATCAGGGGAAACTGATAACAGGACCTTCCATATCACCGGAAAACACCTATGTGCATCAAAGTGGTCAGGCGGGCCAGCTTTGTATCGGGCCGACTATGGATAACGAGATTATCAGGGACCTGTTGGAGGCTTGTATCAAAGGGGCAGAGATTACTGACTGCGAGGATGAATTGACAAAGAAGCTAAAAACAATTTTACCCCGTCTGCCGGAGTTGTCTGTTGGTAAATACGGACAGTTAATGGAATGGGCGGTAGACTATGAGGAAATGGAACCTGGCCACCGTCATATCTCGCATCTGTATGCGCTGTATCCTTCTGAGCAGATAACTTATGAAAGAACTCCGGAATTAATGGAGGCTGCAAGGGTGACCTTAGATAGACGTCTTAAGAACGGCGGCGGTCATACCGGATGGTCAAGAGCCTGGATTATTACCATGTGGGCCAGACTCAGGGACGGTGAAAAGGCAGGAGAGAATATCAGAAGTCTACTGACAAAATCAACCTATCCCAATCTTTTTGACTGTCATCCTCCGTTTCAAATTGACGGAAATTTCGGCGGGACGGCTGGAATTGTGGAAATGTTACTGCAATGCATAAACGGTGAGCTTACGTTCCTGCCAGCACTGCCAAAAACCTGGGACTGCGGACATATAAGCGGATTAAAAGCCAAAGGTGCCCTAACCGTTTCTTTTACCTGGAAGGATGGAGAAGTTATTTCCGGCAGTATTCTTGCGGAAAAAGGTGGCAGATGCTGTTTTATAAAGCCTGACAGCATTAAAAAAATCGTTTCCGGGGAAAAGATAGACATAACTTATGAGGGGCAGAAGGTAGTCTGTTATGGTGAGGGTGTTTATGAAATACAGCTCTTAGCATAAGTTAATGCAGGCCCGGAAGCTGTCAGAGAGGAGATTGTCAATGGAATATTATGCAGAACTGAAACTAAGAAAAGATGCTCATAACGGAGGATTTTCCAATGGCCTGACTTTATGCGGAGGTGAATCCACAAGAGGACTTGAGAGAGTACTTAATAAGGATGACAAAATTGTTTATAAAAACAGTACCAATCAGTATGTAACACTGGATATGGTAATGAATGACGATACTGTTTTAGTAAGCACTACATTTGAGAATAAAGGTACTGAAAGTACAACTTTAGAAATGCTCTCATCGTTTGCTATAAAGGGAATAAAAGCGGATAAAATTCACAGACTCCAATCCTTTTGGAGTGCGGAAGGAAAACTCAGGACTGAAACTATTGAGGAGCTGCACTTAGAGCCCTCCTGGAACAGATGTGGTATGCGGGTTGAGAAATTTGGCAATTTAGGATCTATGCCAGTGAGAAAGTATTTTCCTTTTATTGCGTTGGAAAACAGTGAAACACATGAGTTTACAGCGGTTCAGTTATACATCCCCTTCTCCTGGCAGATTGAGATCCTGTGCAAAGAGGATGAAACTCTGTCACTAGTGGGTGGTATTGCAGACAGGGACTTTGGACACTGGTTTAAGAATATTGCACCGGGGGAAACCTTTACTGCCCCCAAAGCAGTCATTGCCAGTGGAAATTCACTCTATGAGGTGTGTGATAAACTGGTAAAGGCACAAAAGCCTCAGGTATCCGGACTGGATCAGGATATGGGTATCATGTTTAATGAATATTGTACTACCTGGGGTAATCCAAGCCTTGAAAACATCAGTAAAATCTGTAATAAGTTAAAGAATAAGGCGGTTAAGTATCTGGTAATTGATTCCGGCTGGTATGGTAAAAATGATGGCTGGTGGGAAAGCATCGGGGACTGGGAGGTCAATTATGAAAAATTCCCGGGCGGCCTAAAAAAAGCTGCGGATCATATCAGGGAATGCGGGATGATACCAGGTCTCTGGTTTGAACCAGAATCCGTGGGCAGAAGGTCAAAGCACTGGGACGATACAGAACATTTGCTGAAAAAAGATGGTGTAGTACTTACTGTGGGCGATAAACGCTTTTGGGATATGTCCGATCCATGGGTTATGGAGTATTTAAATAATGGTGTTATAAAAACCCTGAAAGAATGTGGATTTGGCTATATTAAAATTGACTATAATGATACAATCGGCATTGGCTGTGACGGTGCCGAAAGCCTTGGAGAAGGGTTAAGGCAGAAAGTCAGTGCAACCCAGGAATTTTTCAAAAATATCAAAAGGGAGATTCCGGATATTGTAATTGAAAACTGTTCCAGCGGAGGACACAGGCTGGAGCCATCCATGATGGAACTGGTATCCCAGGCAAGCTTTTCCGATGCCCATGAAACCACCGCCATACCCATTATTGCAGCAAATATGCATAGAGTAATAAAACCGTCCCAAAGTCAGATTTGGGCAGTTATGCGAAGCGGTGACAGTATTAACAGAATCTACTATTCCATGATCAGTACTTTTTTGGGCAGAATGTGCTTAAGCGGTGATATCTATGATCTTACTGCAAAACAGTGGGAAGTGATTGAGGCAGGAATGGAATTTTATAAAGAAGCAGCTGATATCATAAAATATGGAAAAACGATAAAATATGAAAACAGTACGAAAAGCTATAATAATCCCCAGGGAGAACAGCTTGTTATCCGGGAATTCTGTAATAAACAGCTAGTGATTGTCCATAGATTTGAGAATTCCAAAGAAATCACCCTTGATTTTCTCCAGGATAAAAAAATTATAAAGGAATATGGGGTCATCGATGGTGATTTTACAGCTAAGGCATGGATTATAGGATAAAAAGCAAATTAGGGGTTGACAAATGGGGTGATTTGAACTAGTATAAAGACGAATATTCGGTAGGTGAGGCTACTACAGGGATACGGGCTGTTGCCGCAAAGTTGTGGAG
>SVDS01000016.1:43827-52585 GCA_015057715.1 Paenibacillaceae bacterium | reverse complement strand
TACAAGCCAGACCGTTCCTGGTCAGTATGTTGACTTGACACGCATTACATGCGCAAACTACTCCCTCACGAGTATTTATATTGTCCCAACATTATGCCACAATATATCAAATATTGTCAAGTTTTTTAAACAGTTTAAAGGAAATTAAAATGTATAATCTTTCAGCTCTACTTTATCCGATTCCTGATAGGGGGCCAGGGTAGAAATCATACGCAATCTTTATTTCCCCTTCCAGAATAAAGAAATTCTTCTCCATCACATTGTGATAATGTGCATCATTAAATTTTAAACAGATCAGATTTATATGGAGAATGAGAAGCGGTACCAGTCAAATGGTGCCGCTTATTCTATTCAAACAATACTTTATTTTACAGATAAAAGGTATTATAATAAGGCTAATATAATAAAAAATTTTATATTAAATAGAGAGAGGAATCTGGGATAGAAGACAATTATGAGAATATTTCAATTCAGCCTTATAATATTTGATTCTTTGCTTGCAGTCTACTTTTTACTACGCTTTAATAAATATATGTGGAAAGAAAAACCGGGATTTATCGTATTATTTCCAGTATTGCTTCTAATTACACAGGTGTTTGATGATTCATTTGATGTTCTGGCAGTGCTTGGAAGTATTGCGGCTTCATATTTGGTGATGACTACTTTAAAATTTGAACGTAAAACCAGAATTGGAGTTTTCTGGTCCTGTATACTTTATTTTGGGACATTGATGTTGTTTAATTCTATGATTTTCAGCTTATTTCAGCTGCTTTTGAATAAAGGTATTGAAACCTTAACGACTCCTAACGAACTTTTTATATTAATGTGTCTCATCTCGAAAAGCTGTTTATGGGGTATCGTGAAATTTTATATCTATCTGGAAGAAAAAAATATAATAAATGAAAATGAAAATATTCAGCCAATGTTAATTAACTCAATTTACAATATTGCTCTCATTATATTAATTTTTTTAACACTAAGAAACGATAATTTGAAAGAACGTTATGGTACTGCGTTTATTATTATTGGTATCCTTATTAGCCAGATTATAAATTATTATACATATATAAAATTGAATGAAAAAAGCAGGATTGAAAATGAAAACTATTTTCTAAGACAGATGAAACAGCATGATAAACTATATTTTGAAGAAAGTAAACAGCAGATTGATAAAATTGTAAGAATTAATCATGATATCAAGAATCATCTTACCTATATTGCCTTTAATATAGAAAATAAAGATTATGATAAAGCTAAAAATTATATTGTGGAGTTAATTGAGAAGGCTGATTTAAAAGTTAATTTAGTGAAACTTGCGGATAATTCTTTGAATTTTATCATCAATCATAAACTAAGTCAGGCGCAAAAAAAAGATATTGAAGTATATGCACAAATTGAAGATTTTAATAAGCATTACATGGATGATTTTGATTTATGCATTTTACTATGTAATATTTTGGATAATGCCATTGAGGCTGTTGAAAAACAGAAAGAGAGGCAGATTTATATTGAAATATTTAATCAAGCCGGTTATCAGACCTATTTTGTAAAAAATACAATTGAAGATTCGATATTGGAAGTGAATTCAGGCCTTGATAGTACAAAAAAAGAGAAAATGGAACATGGGTATGGTTTTCGCCAGATCAATGACATTATTCAGAAATATCAGGGGCATATTGATATTTATGAGTTGGAAAAATACTTTTGTATAAAAATATTAATTCCTATGTTGCAATAGAAAACCATACAAAAACCAGATATAAAGGCATGAATGATCTGTTTTTATATCTGGTTTTTTTTGATGGAATCTCACTATTCATTTATGTATTGATGTCAGGATGCTGTAGTGAAAAACGAGAATCAGCAGAATATCCCGGTGAAGTTTTAAATATCCCTCTTCGTTGCTTATGTAGATAATTTGTAATATATTGAATGAAGATATACAGATAGAATATTAGATAAAATAGAGGTGCCACTGATATGAACAGAAAGATGAAAACATTAGTTGCAAACCGTGGGGAAATCGCAGTTCGAATCATTCGGGCTTTAAAAGAATTAAATATTGAAACAGTGGCAGTATATTCTACAGCAGACAGGTATGCGCTGCATACGGAAATTGCTGATCAGTCTGTTTGTATTGGTCCTGCCAGTGCAGTTGAATCTTACTTAAATTCATATAGGTTATTGTCTTTAGCCAGTATGAAAGCTGTGGATTATATTCACCCTGGTATTGGATTTTTGGCTGAAAATGAAGATTTTTCAGAGCTGTGTGAGAATTCAGGAATAGGATTTATCGGTCCTAAAAGTCAGATTATAGGTTTAATGGGGAATAAAAATAATGCCAAAAAAGTTGCCCGTGAAGTCGGTTTGCCGACGATACAGGGAAGTGATACAGTGGTTTTGTCAGTAGAAGAATGTAAGGAGGCAATAGCAAAGATCGGACTGCCTGTGGTATTAAAGGCGACTGCCGGAGGTGGGGGAAAGGGGATCCGTTATATTACTCATAAAGATCAGATTGAATTATATTATGAACTTTGCCGGGAAGAGGCCCAATCAGCTTTTAAAAACAGTGAGTTGATTGTGGAACAGTATTTAAAGAATGCCAGACATGTAGAAGTTCAGATTCTTGCAGATTCCTATGGCAATGTTATTCATGTGGGGGATCGGGAATGTAGCATTCAAAGAAATAGCCAGAAAATTATTGAAGAAGCCAGGTGTCTGAATATATCTGAGAAGTTAAGAAAGAAACTATATCAGGATTCCATTCGTCTTGCAAAAAAGATCGGATATACAGGTGTAGGAACTGTTGAGTTTCTGGTTCAGCCCGATGAGACATATTATTTTTTGGAAATGAATACCAGGCTGCAGGTTGAGCATACAGTTACGGAACTAGTTTCAGGGATTGATCTTGTGAAAGAGCAGATCAAAGTTGCTTGTGGTGAAAAATTGTCATTAACTCAGGAAGATGTCAGTTTCCAAAACTTTGCCCTGGAATGCAGAATCCTTGCTGAGAATCCCAATCGCTCATTTGGACCATCTTTTGGAAAAATAACACAGATGCATTTACCTGGAGGCAATGGAGTACGAGTTGACAGTGGATACAGATGTAACGATACGTTATCTCCATACTATGATTCCTTACTTTTAAAATTATGCTGTTATGCTGCTGACAGAAGTCTGGCAATTAAGAAGATGCAGCTTTGTCTTGATGAGATACGGATTGAAGGTATTGATACAAACATCGACTTTCTACGGTTTATTTTAAAAAACGAGAGATTTGTCGCGGGACAATATGATAAAAATTTTATACCGGAGATAATAGACGATTTTGTGCACTGTTCTGTTTTGGAATCAGGTGAAAGCTGTTAAAAAATTAAGGAATGGGCGGATTACATGCTTAAGTTATTTGTCATAGAAATTACCCGTGATTTACTACAAAATGAATATGAACAGCTTGCGTATTCTGTAACTGATGATAAGCGTAGCTCCATTAAAAGGTATCACTTTTACATAGACGCTCAAAGAAGTTTGTTAGGAGATACTTTAACAAGATATGCAATTTGTAAGGAATTTAATTTATTAAATAACCAGCTGTCTTTTAAGGTTAACAAGTATGGGAAACCAGCTTTGTTAAATTCAGATATTGAATATAATATTTCCCATGCGGGACAATTTGTCGTTTGTGCTCTTAATGATAAAGGACCTGTTGGAGTTGATGTAGAACTAATAAAAAATAGCTGCCTGGATTTAGCAAAACGGTTTTTCACTGAAAATGAGTACAGATACCTCTTAAGTCAGCTTATGGAAAATCAATCAGAGTACTTCTGTCAGCTTTGGACAATGAAAGAAAGTTATATTAAAATGATTGGAAAAGGTTTATCCATACCCCTTAATTCATTCAATGTATTAGATCCGGCTTCTGTAGGGAATGTATATTTCAGACATTTTTTAAGAAATAAAGATATAATTGGAACCGTTTGCTCATGGAATATGGAACCAGTATATTATGAGTATTGTAGCTATTCTGATTTATTAAGCTGGTCTATGATGAATAATTAAATATACCTTTTGATGCATATAAAGCAGGGTTGAAATCCATATAACAAGGATTTCTTCTCTGCTTTTATCGTATAAGAAAATAAGGTTTTAATGGGTATAATATTCTAAATTGGATAACTGTCTTTATAGAAAGAAAGCTTTATTTTGATCGTAAATAGTATTATAATATAGGTATTGTAAATTATAATGTAAATAATTAATGTATTATCTCAATATAAAAACATTATAATAAAGGGGAAAGAATATGAAAGATATACATATCGTTATTTGTGATGATGAAGTAAGTGCCGTAAAATTAGTTAAAGAAAGATTATGCTTCATACTAAATCCACTAATCCATTTTACGTGTTATGAATTTACTGATCCATTGGAAGTGGTTAAGCTGTCAAAAGATATACGCATTGATTTACTTTTAATTGATATTGAAATGCCAGGTGTAAAAGGATTTGATGTGGTAAAAGAAATTAGAGTTCACAATCAACAGTTACTGGTCATATTTGTCAGCAACATGGATATGTATGTATACGAATCTTTAAAATTTCAACCGTTCCGGTTTATCAGAAAATCTCATTTGAATGAATTAAATGAGGCGCTGGTCAGCGCAGCTACAGCAATAAAAAGTAATATGGAAACCTTTAAAATACCTGTCAATCCGGTTATGGATAAGGAAGTAATCGTGAATGATATAATTTATTTTGAATCACTGCATAATAATGTTAAGGTAGTCTTGGCAGGGAGTTCCTATGTATTCAGATCTACCTTAAAAATTATAGAAAAACAATTAGAAAGCAAAAGATTTGTCCGCGTACATAGCGGATTTTTGATTAATTTGAAGTATGTTTACCTTATTAAGGGGACGGTAGTTGAGGTTAACTGTGGCGAGGCAGTTATATCTCTGCCCTTGAGCAGAAGCCGTCGCAATAATTTGATTTTTGAATATAAAATGAGTTTAAGATAAAGAATTAATTAATTATCCCGTTATTATACAAATTATCCCCAAATATTGCATTAATATAATTTCTATATTAAACTGAAATATATTGAAAAATGCAGTTTGAAGGGGTGTATTATTGATCGGGAGATTTGCAAACAGAGTCGGAAAAAGATGGGTAAGAAATGGACTTATTTCAGATGAATATTACACGTGTTATGTATATGGAATAGAGCTGATTATTTCTGAACTGATTAGTATATCGAATATTTTGCTTTTAGGTTTTGTCTCTGGTACATACTCAAACGCTGTTGTATTCCTCGTTGTTTTTATTTTAGTCCGTCAATATACAGGTGGTTTTCATGCTGACAATTACTTAAAATGTAATATATGTTTTTCATTATGCTATATGATAAACATGATGATTGTCGTATGTATTGATTTTAATGTGTATATTATTGCGGTAATAGTTTCAATTATGGGGATAGGGACTATTTTGATTTTAGGGCCAGTAACTCATAAAAATAAGGTGATTAACGAGACACTTCGCAAGGCGAACAAGGTGCGGTCTCTAATTCTTTATGTTGGGTGCTGTTTAATTAGCGTAAGTATTGCAGCTACCCATCGGTCTTTATCACTAACAATTATAATTGCACTATTGCAAATTATAATATTGATGGTAGTTGGTAGAATAAAACAAGGAGGGTAAACGATGAGAAAGCTGGAGGAAAAATTAAGGGAAGTAGTAATTAAAGTTGCGATCCGGGCAAATGGAACGTCGTCATTATGGGGAATGCATCAACCGGAAGAACCCCATACATTGCTTGCAGAACTTAAGCAAATGAGAAAAAACAAATAAATAAATGTGATGCTATAGTATAGTATCATAAGCTCTGGAGAAACCAGATATGATGTGCGCAGAATCGTTCATCATACCTGGTTTTTTTTAGAATCCTGGAATTTAACAATCTTTACAAACATCGACATAATATCCCGGTAAACTTTCAAATATCCCTCTTTATTGATTGGGATTAAAAGATGCTGTATATTGAATAAAGATACAATTCATAAGTGCTTGACACCAGTATATATTTTAGAAAAATGTCCGGAAACTCAGTTTATGTTTCGACTAGCTGCGGCTTCCAGGGCTGTAATAGAAAGGGGGGAGCAGCCTGGTTATACAGGCTGATGGCGAAGCCATGCAAAATGAAACAGGGTGTTATGTTTTTTTTGTACATACAGGACAGGAGGATATCGCTTCCACATATCTGAATGATTTATTATCATACTATGATGATGTTGAATATCAGCTGCTTGTGCCTAAAAGAAAACTGGTGGAATATCATTCAGGCGTCCTGAAGGTAGTATATAAGAACATGTTTCCGGGATATATTTTTATTTATACGGGTAACATTGTACGAATTCATGCCATTCTCAGGTTAAACTGGCATTCTTCCGTACTCAGACTTTTAAAGGCGGATGATTGTTTTCAAAAAGTGGAAAAAAGGGAGCTTTTACCAATTCTGAATCTGATTAATAGGGATGGGGTTGTTGAATCATCAACGGTTTTTGTTGAAAATGAGAAAGTATATGTTTTTGATGGTCCACTGTTAAACTATACTGGAATAATAACATGTATTAATCCAAGAAGAAACAGGGTGCGGGTGATGCTTGATTTTTTAGACCGAAAAACGGAGGTGGATATTTGTGCGGATTATCTGATGCGTATGGGAGTGGAAAATTTTAAAAATATGGTACTACTTAAAAAGGCTGTTGTGAAAAATAACCCTCCGGCTGTCATATGATGGCAGGCGGTGGAATTGCACAGCTCCTTTTTTTATTTGAAAGAAAGGAGTGTTTTTTATATTTATTATTTGTAAAAAATGTGAACTGGTACTTGAAAAAAAAAGATATTACATGAATGGGAGCATATGCAGCCGTTGTGGCGGCTATGGGAATCTAAGTGCCAGTCGGCGACTGGCAATGATTCTTGATGAAGGAACTTTCCAAGAGACTGAATCCGGCATTGGTTTCCAGGATCCGATTTCTTTTCCTGGATACCTTGATAAATACAAAAAGGCAGCCAAGACAACAGGTTTGGAAGAGGCCGTTGTCACAGGAAAGGGCTCCATTATGGGAATTGACACAATGATCGGTGTAATGGATTCCGGGTTCATGATGAGTAGTATGGGGACGGCAGTAGGTGAGAAAATAGCCAGATTATTTGAGAGTGCTGCAACTGAATCAAAGCCGGTTATTATATTCACAGCTTCTGGAGGCGCACGTATGCAGGAGGGAGTGGTCTCATTGATGCAGATGGCCAAAACTGCTGCGGCTGTGGCAAAATACTCGGAGCAGGGGGGATTTTATATTAGCATTCTCACGAATCCAACAACTGGAGGGGTAAGTGCCAGTTTTGCATTTTTGGGGGATATTATTATAGCAGAACCGGGAGCTTTAATCGGATTTGCAGGAAAAAGAGTGATTGAACAGACTATAAAAGAAAAACTTCCAGACAATTATCAGACCTCTGAGTATTTGATCAAACATGGTTTTATTGATCGAATTGTGGAACGTGGGGATCTTAAAGAGGTACTTTATCGGCTTCTTTGCTTTCATCAGAAATTTGACGGGAGGGCTGTTGATGTCACAATTGAAAGACAGTGATAATTCAGTATGGGAAAAGGTAATTGCGGTAAGAAGCGAAACAAGATTCGGCTGCATGGATCTTGTTAATCTGTTATTCGACTCTTTTTTTGAATTACATGGAGACCGTTGTTACGGAGATGACAGGGCGGTACGAGGTGGACTGGCATATCTTGACAGGCGGCCTGTTACTGTGATTATGCAGTGCAAAGGAGATAGCTATAAAAATCGTAAAGAGTGCAATTTTGGAATGCCGCTTCCCGAAGGATATCGGAAAGCGCTTCGTCTGATGAAACAGGCGGAAAAGTATGCTCGTCCCATTATTACGTTGGTAGATACTCCGGGAGCATACCCGGGTATGGAAGCGGAGGAGAGAGGACAGTCAGAGGCCATAGCCAGGAATCTGTATGAAATGTCCCTGCTTAAAGTCCCTGTAATTACTGTGATAACTGGGGAAGGAGGAAGTGGAGGCGCTTTGGCCTTAGCTGTTGCAAATCGGATAATCATGCTGGAAAATGCCATTTTTTCAGTTGTCTCTCCGGAAGGGTGTGCAAGTATTTTATGGAAAGATAAACGTTATGCTTTCCAGGCTGCAAAGGATTTAAAAATAACAGCCAGGGATTTATACGATCTCCAAATTATAGATTATATAATTGAAGAAACAGATGAAATGACTCAGCTGGCAGACAGGATAAAAACTGTCATTTTAAAAGTGCTTAATGAACTGGAGTTTAAGTCTGGCGATGAAATATGTGATGACCGGTTAAAGAAATACAGGAATATAGGTGAAATTAAAAATATATAAGATATAGGAGAGATGGATTTGTTAATAGAAGAATTATTAAGCATCATTGATGTTTGTGAAAATTCAGAGTTGGATTTTTTTCAGTTTAAATCCCATGAAGGTGAAGTTAGCTTTCATAAGCCACAGAACGTGGAAACCTTGGGTGGATTAAAAAATGATTATAATATTGTGATAAATCGTAAAGAAACAAAAAATGAGATTTTTCATGGGGATGATCCGGTTGTTGTTTCTTCTCCCCATGTCGGAATCATACATCTGAAAGAGTTTCTTACCGATGACCTGGAGAACAATATTATTATGGTAAGGCAGGGCGATCC
>SVDS01000016.1:0-43817 GCA_015057715.1 Paenibacillaceae bacterium | reverse complement strand
ATCCTCTTTGTACGATTGAGGCAATGAAACTTTATAACAATGTGATATGTCCGGTTGATGGTAAAGTGACAGAAATTATGGTAAAAGACGGAGAGGAAGTGGAATATGGGCAGCCTATACTAAAAATAGGAGTGTCACTGACAAGTACATAACCATAAAAACTGGTGTTAACAGTTACTAAAAATATTAAATAAAAGAGGTGGCTAATATGATTTTTACTTTAAATATTATTCTGGGGGTTGTTACAGGTATTATTCATTTATACATACGGGGATTTCCTGGTGATGCTGGCACAATTTCTTCCATTCTTTTACTTCATCAATTTGTAGTACTCTTTGGTGACGTGGGAATTGTTGGTTTTTTTAGTAATATTGCTTTCGCAGAAAAAAATGCCAAATATCTCGGATGGCCTGGTGGACCCTGGCAGATTAAATATGGCTTCTCGCAAATCGCAATTGGTGTTCTGGGGATTATGTGTATCTGGTTTCGGGGAGGATTCTGGACGGCTACCCTGATTAACTGGTATATGTACAGTATCAGTGGAACATGGTCCCATTTAAACAGTATTAAAATGAAGGGGAAAAAAGATAAAAATGAAATTGCAATGATCATTGTGACGGTCATATATGCCATTTACTTAACAGTTTTATCTATAAATATTGATGGGTTCTGGACTTTTTAATAATAATTACGATTTATATTAAGGAAGGTAATGTATGGAATACAAGTTTATGGAGCTGTCAGAAATACAAAAGGGAATATATTTTGAGTGTCAGGCTGGGGGGAAGAATATCTATAATATACCAGCTGCGATGCAGATAGAGGCTGCATTAAATCTTTCACAGCTTGATCGTGCCTTAATGTTATTAATGGAAGAGCAGCCGGTTTTACGGTGTAGTGTCAAAACAGAAAATAACAAATTGGTGCTGGCAATAGAAGATAAAATCAGCATCCATGCACAAGTTTATGACGTAAGCTCTGCAATTAATAAAGAGGCAGAGACCAAATCTATTATTAATCAGGAAATTAATTATGAGTTTAATTTATCCAGTGCCCCTTTACTAAGAGTCTCTGTAGTTAAGCAGGCGCCGGAGATTTTTGTATTACTTGTCAATATCCATCATTTAATAGCAGATGGAATATCACTGGATATCCTGTTAAGTAAATTTATCACATATTATACAGAATTAATAAATGGAGAAGAAATTACTGTCACACCAGATTACAGCTTTTTCGAATTTTTAGATCAGGAAAAAGATAAATTGGAAAAAGGAGTTTATGAACCGCAAAAGAAGTACTGGAGCAACAGGGTTAAGAGTGCAAAGCCATTAGATTTTCCAAAAGATTTCAGTTCCGTAAATAACTTTGGTTCTGGTAAGGAAAAAAACTTTTCCATAAGCGGAGAATTAATGGAAAAAATTGAAACATCTGCGTGGCAGATGGAGGGAACTCCTTTTTTAGTAAGTCTGTCAGCCTTAAGCCTCCTTATGTCTAAATGCTGCAATGAAGATCAGGTAACCATTTCCACTCCTTTTACGTATCGTCCTGGAAGCACGTTTGATCAGTCAGTGGGCTGTTTTATCTACACCTTACCGTTTACTAACAATTTTGGTGGTGATTTGACGTTCCGGGATATTGTTAATGAAACATATGAACAATTTATTGGTGCCCATCAAAATTTAGGTTATCCCAATAATCTGATTGCAAGAGATAATTTTCCTGGAGCTTATGCCGGTAGCCAGACTATTTTCGATATATCGTTTGTATACGATAAGTTTACGCATTTAACAGGGAAAGGTATCAAGTGCCGCCCGTATCAGATGGATGATACAACGTTTCCAGGCAACATCATGATTACATTTTCCCGAATGCCAGAAGACAACATTGTTAAGATTCAATACAAAGCTGATATTTATGACCAGGAATTGATTGAGCTGCTTGGTAAGCGCTTTATTAAAACACTTGAAATTGTCACTGCTGATCCGGACATCTCCATTAAAGAAATTGATCTGTTTCTGGAGCAGGAAAAAGAAAAGATTCTTATTGATTTTAATCAGAGTTCATTCTTTGATTATGTTCCGTCAAACGTAGTTGATTTGTTTAATGAAAAGGTTAAATTATATCCGGATCGCAAGGCGTTGGTTTATCATGAGGGGGCGCTAACCTATGACCAGTTGAACCGGAAGGTAAATCAATTGTCCAGAAAAATTCTGGAAAATAAGACGAGGCAAAATGAAGTAGTCGGCATCCAGCTAAAACGGTCAAAGGAAATGGTGATAGCAATCCTGGCTGTTTTAAAGGCTGGGTGCGCCTATGTGCCGATTGAAAGTTACTATCCTGAAAACAGAAAGAAATATATTATGGGTGATGCGGACATCTCAATCTGTCTGACTGCTTCAGACATGGATGTGGCTTTTTGTGAAGATGGCATGGTGTTTTATCTGGATCGCGATCAGGATTGGTCCAATTGTGATGATTCCAACCCAACAATTGAGCTAAATCCATATGACCTTGCTTATATTGAATATACTTCAGGTTCTACCGGAGAACCAAAAGGGGTTATGATCGAGCATCATAGTGTTGTAAATACGATTATGGATCTGGAACGCCGCTTCCCGGTTGAGTCAGGAGATGTATATTTATATAAAACACCGTTTTCTTTTGATATCTCAGGGACTGAATTGTATGGATGGTTTGCAGGTCAGGGCACTCTATGCATTATGGAACCAGATGGTGAAAAAAATCCTGAACTGATTTTGCAATATATCAATCAATATCAAATTACTCACATAAACTTTGTTCCAACGATGTTCCGGCTCTTCCTGGAACTATTTTTAAATAAAGAAAATGTATTAAAAGCAAAATCTTTAAAATGGATTTTTGTTGGTGGTGAAGCAATTACACCGGACACGATTAAGCTGTATTTTCAAACTGGGATTTCAGCCAGATTGGAAAATGTTTACGGTCCCACTGAGTGTACAATGTGGGCATCTAATTATTCTGTTTCTGCCTGTGAAGAAGCGGTTAATGTGTCAATAGGCAGTCCATTAAATGAAATCAGGTGGTATGTTACCGATAAAAATAACCAATTGCAGATGATCGGAGTGCCGGGAGAACTTTGTTTATCCGGAGTAGGTCTGGCAAGGGGATATTTAAATAAGCCAGAACTGACTAACCAGCAATTTTGTGAAAATCCATTTTATGATAATACTATCGATCCGGTCTGGTATCGAAAAATGTATAAGACCGGTGATTTAGCCAGATGGCTACCTAATGGAACCATTGAATTTTTAGGCCGTATTGATTCCCAGGTAAAAATCAATGGTTTACGGATTGAGCTTGGTGAAATAGAAAATGCGCTGAGTCAGCATCCTGATATTATCAAAGCAGTGGTAGTCATGAAGCAGATCGCAGATCATCTGCAGGTTCTTAGCGCGTACTATCTTGCAGAGCAGGAGATTAATCAGAATAGTCTGCGCAAGTTTTTAAACAGTCATATTCCAGCTTATATGATCCCGTCCTCTTTTACCAGGCTTGATGAAATTCCGGTCAACAATAGCGGTAAAACCGACCGTAAAGCATTAATAGCAGTTAATCACCGTTGTATAGAAAAGGGCAGTGATTATAACCTTCCGGAATCACCTCTTGAGAATATCATAGCTGCAGTATGGAAAGAAGTACTGGGGATTGAAAAAATTGATGTATCAGACAATTTCTTTGAAATTGGAGGTCATTCAACCCTTGCAATTCTTGCCCATAATAAACTAAAACGCTTCATAGATTCCGATTTTTCAATTACCGCACTATATGAGTTTCCCACCATTAAAATGCTGGCTGAATTTCTTGCAGGAAATCAGGAGACAACAATGGAAAATAGAAAATTGTTCTCAAACCAGGGTAAATCATTTCAACCTTGTGATATTGCCATTATCGGCATGTCCGTAAATGTTCCGGGTGCTGAAACTTTAGACGATTTCTGGACTGTTTTACAGGAAGGAAAAGAAAGCATTCATTTCTACAGTGATGAAGAACTTCTGGCTCTGGGAATTAAAAAGGCAGTAATTGAAGATAAACATTATGTCAAAGCTAAGGGGCGAATTCAGTCGATTGATTATTTTGACTCGGCATTATTTGAACACACTCCCAACGAAGTAAGACTGATGTCACCCCAGCTTAGGGCATTGTATAAAGGGACATGGCAGGCATTGGAGGATGCTGGTTATTGCCCCGAATCAACCGAGGATAAAATTGGTGTTTTTGTGGGTGGTTCCGATGATTTTGTCTGGTATGCCGACGCGTTAGGCAATGGTGCTGGAGGTTATAGTGAAACATATGAATCATACACAATGAGCACCAATCATTTTCTGGCAACCCGGTTAGCTTATAAGTTTAACTTAAAGGGACCTGCACTGTCAGCCCTGACTGGCTGCTCAACCTCTCTAGTAACCCCACATCTTGCCTGTCAATCTTTAATTATGAGGGAATGTGACCTTGCTATCGCTGGCGGAATTACCATTGAATCGCCAAACGAGGGTGGATATATGTATTATGATGGAATGATGTTTTCTCCAGACGGGCACTGCCGCCCGTTTGATGCCGGTGCCCAGGGAACTGTTTTTTCAAATGGTATGGGTATTGTCGTGCTAAGAAGACTGGAGGAGGCCATTGCTTCAGGCGACCATATCTATGGGGTTATCAAAGGCTCTGCTATAAATAATGATGGAAGCATCAAAGCTGGCTTTGCTGCACCAAGCGTAGAAGGACAGTCTCAGGCGATTATTCAGGCTTATCAAAGGGCCGGAATTGATCCTGAAACGGTAAGTTATATTGAAGCGCACGGAACAGGGACGATTCTTGGTGATCCAATTGAAGTGATGTCGCTTACGAAAGCGTTTGGCACCGACAAAAAAAATTACTGCACGTTAGGCTCTGTAAAAGGGAATATCGGTCATGCTGATACTGCAGCGGGCATTGTCGGCTTAGTTAAAGTTGCCCTGAGTCTGAAACATAAATATATTCCAGGTACAGTAAACTATCACAATCCCAACCCCAGAATTGATTTCAGCCAGACTCCGTTTGTAGTGACAAATAAAGGACAAAACTGGATTAGTCAGGATCAGATCCCATTAAGAGCAGGAATTAATTCATTTGGTGTGGGAGGAACAAATGCCCATATGATTGTGGAAGAATATCAGGAGCAAAGTGAAAGCAGTCCGTCCGATGATCAGAATCTAATTTTAGTCAGCGGCAAGACAGAATCAGCCCTGTCTGAAAATTTGAGAGCTATACTGAGTAATCTTGCAGCTTCCGGTAATATAAACTATTCCGATGCAGCCTGGACAATGATGACAGGCAGAAAACATTTTTCATACCGAAAAGCGGTAGTGGTGGACTCAGAGTTTTTAGATGCCTGTAATATTGATCAGGCAATTGCTGATGTGCTAAGCGATCCAGCCCAAATCTCCAGAGATATCAAACAGGTCTGCTTTATGTTTTCCGGACAGGGAAGTCAATATCAGGGGATGGGCAGACAGCTGTATTATAGCTCTGACATAGTTTTGGGGCAGCGATACCGGATGTATGCGGATAAGATTTTAAATTATCTCTCAAAAGAAGAGCGGGTAGAATATGTTGAAGTTATATTTGGTGATACACAACCAGAGCAGATTAATGAGACAAAATACAGCCAATTTGCACTATTTCTAAGCGAATATGCGATTTCCAAGACTATGATTGATTTGGGAGTGCGTCCCGATATGGTTATCGGTCACAGCATTGGCGAAGTAACTGCTGCTGCCGTGGCTGGTGTCTGGAGCCTTCAAAACGCTGTGGAAATTGTTAAAATGCGTGGAGAAATCATGCAGAAACAGCAGTCAGGAGCAATGCTTGCTGTTATGTTAAACGCCAGTCAGGTTGCACCACTGCTGCCCGGAGATGTTACGCTGTCATTGGATAACACCTCTGACCGCTGTGTTGTTGGTGGCAGTGCCGATGCAATTGAAAGATTCCGGAATCTGCTGGCTGACAGGAATATAAAAAGTACAATCGTTAAAACATCACATGCGTTTCATACTGGCATGATGGCAGCAGCAGCTGAAGAATTTCAACATTTTATCAGTCAGTATCCGATGCAAAATCCCAGCATCCCCATTGTCTCCAATGTGACCGGTCAATGGGTGAGGGAAGATGAAATGACCAACCCCCAATATTGGGGCCGCCACATTGTAGAAACGGTTCAGTTCAGTAATGATCTGGCTGAGGTACTGTCAAAAGAGGATACAGCTTTTATCGAAGTTGGTGCAGGCCGGTCATTATGTACATTTGCTATCCAGCATCAGGATAAAAAGGAGAGCCAGGTCTTTATTAATATGCTCCGTCACCCAAGGGAGCTGGAAAATGACATTCATTATTTATATAAGAAAATAGGTCAACTGTGGAGTTGTGGGCTGTCCTTTCATTGGAATGAGTTTTGGAGCGGAAAAATCAGAAAAAAAATATCAATGCCAACCTATCAGTTTGACAAGACTCATTATCCCATTAGACTGACCGATAATACACCCATTGATAACCGTTCTGAAAGCAAAAGTGCTGCTTATGCTGCTGCTACCGCAATGCCTAAGATCGAGATATCAGTTAGTACATGTTACAATGAAAATCCCATAACTGAAGCCTTTACGGCTGTTTTAGGATTTGGTGATATTAAGGAAGATGAAGATTTTTTCACACTGGGTGGAGATTCCCTGAAAGCAGTAAGCCTGGCCAATTATATTGAAAAGCAGAACGGTATCAGAGTTGCAGTATCAGAGATTTTCAAATATCCCACGCCCCGTAAGCTGGCTGGTTATCTAAAAACACTCCAGCTGACAAATAGTCCATCAGATGCTTTTGCAAAGATTACGCCGCTTCCCAGACAGCCATATTACAGTTCTTCCTACTCCCAGCAGCGAATGTTTAGTTTATCAAAAATGGAAGCCGAAAGTACTGCCTATAATATGCCTTCAGCCACAATTATTGAAGGTTTGTTAGATCCGGCTAAAGTACGAAAAGCGGTTGATCAGCTGGTAATGCGCCATGAAGCTTTACGGACCTCGTTTAAGATTGTTAATAATCAGGTTGTTCAAGTCATTTCAGATATTGCTTCCATGGAAGTGGATTTCCAGGAAAGAGAACTGACTGATGAAAAGCAGATCACTGATTTGATCACTGATTTTGTAAAACCATTTGATTTATCAACAGCTCCTTTATGCCGGTTAAGGCTGGTTAAAATAGGAGCACAGAAAACTGTATTTTTATTTGACATTCATCATAGTGTGGCAGATGGTACATCAGCTGAGATATTGACCAGAGATTTCAATTACTTATATTCATCAATACCGCTGGAACCATTAAAAATTCAATATAAAGATTTTACAGCATGGCAGATAAAGCGGATGCAGGAAAATGAAATTGCTGGTCAGAAAGATTACTGGCTGGCCCAGTTTAACAATGGTATCCCTGTTCTGGAGCTGCCGCTTGATAAGCCCAGACCAAATCTGCGTTCATTTGACGGACACCGTCTCTATTTTTCCTTAGATGAAGAACTATCCGTTCAGACCGAAGTTTTTGCACGTCAGCATGGTGTAACGAAATATATGTTGTTACTAAGTGTCTGGTATCTCATCCTAGCTCGTTATTCCGGTCAGGAAGACATTGTCATCGGAACTCCTGTAGCCGGTCGCAGTAACACTGAAATAGCTGATGTCATCGGATTCTTTCTTAATACGTTAGCGATGAGAAACCGTCCGGTTTTTGAAAAACAGTATCTGGATTTTCTGCATGAGGTGAAAGAAAACACCTTAAATGCACTTAGCAATCAGGAATATCCTTTCGATGATCTGCTTGACCAGCTTAAAGTAAAACGAGTACCAAACAGAAATGCCATTTTTGATGTGTATTTTGATTATCAGAATATGGATACTCATGATATTGATATTGAAGGGATGTCCATCCGACCGTTTTCATTTGATACCTTTAGTTCAGTGTATGATCTGGTGCTGACCTGCCACGAATATAAAGACAGGGATATTATTACCGGAACTTTAGATTTCGCAGCCAGTCTGTTTAAACGGGAAACAATTGAGCGCATGGTTGAAAATTTTAAAGTGGCATTGAAAAGCGTTATTACCCATCCTCTGGAACAAATCGGAGCAATTGATATCGTATCAAAAGAGGAGATTTCCAAAATAACCAGTCAGTTTGAAGAGACGAAATCAGATATCCGTGATACGGTTACTATACATCAGTCTTTTGAAGAACAGGTGGTGAAAGAACCTGACAAAATTGCACTTATAGTCACTGATGGAACAGAATTTTCTTACCGTGAGATTAACCTGCGTTCCAATATAATTGCCCATCAACTCATAGCATCAGGTGTAGGTCAGGGGGATCTGGTGGGCATTATGACAAAACGTAATGTCCATTTATTTACCAGTATCATGGGGGTTTTGAAATCCGGAGCGGCTTATGTTCCGTTAGATGCCAGCTATCCGAAACAGCGGATTAATTACATGATAGAACAAAGTAAACCGAAAGTTATTCTCGTTGATGACCATATTCCGGCTGAATATGATTATAACGGTCAGTTTATCGTTTGCTCTGAACTGGCTGAGACTGCAGCTAATACATTTAATCCGTTGGTTATAATTGAGAGCAGTGCGTTGGCAATGGTGATTTTTACTTCCGGTTCCACCGGAAATCCAAAAGGGGTTATGCTGACCCACCATTCGCTGATCAATTTTGTTGATGATCATATTGCAAGACAGATGTGCACACCTGGGCGGGATCGGATTCTGTCTGTAACAACATTTTCATTTGATATTTTTTTATTTGAATCAATTTTTCCCTTATGCGCAGGCTATTCAGTGTATCTTGCCGATGAAATTGAACAGATTGATGCAGCAGCAGTGACCGCAAAAATACTTAAATATAATGTTTCACATCTTGCCAGTACACCGTCGCGAGTAAAAGCCTTTGCGGAGAATCCTGCTTTTGCTCCAGCATTAAAACAACTTAAATACATAATTTGCGGAGGAGAGGTATATCCGGAACAGCTGATGCAGCAGCTGCAGAAAAAAGTTGGATCTGACACTTCCATTCTGACCGTGTATGGTCCGACAGAAACTACAATCTGGATGACAATAAAGGATCTGACTCATGAAACTGTTATAACAATTGGCAAGCCCATATCCAATGTACAGGTATTTATCTTAAATAGTTTTAACAAGCTGCAGCCATATGGTGTATATGGAGAGATCTGTATAGCTGGAAAAGGACTGAGCCGGGGATATTATGAGAACCCCAAAGAAACAAATAAACGGTTTATTACACTTGAAAGCCCTCTGAATACTAAAATTTATAAAACCGGAGACAGAGGCAGAATGCTTCCAAATGGAGAGTTTGATATTCTGGGGCGGTTTGACAACCAGGTCAAAATCAGAGGATATCGTGTGGAATTGGGCGAGATTGATAAAACTGCAGCAAAATACCAGGATATCTCTGAAGCCGTGGCAAAAGTTTTTGTTGACCAGGCCGGCAGCAATGGAATCCAGTTATATTACTGTACAAATGCTAAAAATACTGATTACGGCTATGAAAATAACTTAAAGAAATGGCTGGAGTCACAGCTTCCTGCATATATGATACCTGCAAAGTATATCCGGTTAGAGAAGATGCCTCACACACCCAATGGAAAAATTGATAAAAAGGCTTTGAGCATTCCTGAATCAAATGACACTTTAAGTACCAGTGATCAAGAGGAAGTTCCCCTTCCCGCAAGCCAGTCTAAGACTCAGATTGTAAGCACATTGGTAAATATCTGGAAGGAAGTTCTTGGGAAGGAACAGATTAATATTACCGATAATTTCTTTGATATTGGTGGTACTTCCCTTGGAATCATGCTGGTAAATAACAGAATCATTGAGGAGTTAAACATAACCATACCGGTTATGAGACTGTTTGAATGTCCGACAATTGAAAGCTTTGCAGATCAGATGTTTAAGGAACAGCAGCTTACCGTTGCAAGCAATCAGGCTGATGATTTATTAGATGATTTTGCCGATGAGAATGGGGACTTAGAACCAGACAGGACACTGTATAAAGCATTAACGGAAACTGACTATGGTGAAGTGGATGTAAATGATATTGCAGTTATTGGTATGACTTGCCGGTTTCCAGGTGCGAAATCAGTAGAGCAGTACTGGGATAATTTAATTGCCGGTAAAGAGAGTATTCGTGTTTTTACAGATGACGAACTACGAAAAAGCGGTATTTCCGAGGAGATATTTAATCGGGAGAATTATGTCAGGGCAAAAGGATATCTGGAAGATGCAGAATATTTTGATCCTAAACTGTTTGATTATTCTGACAAAGAAGCTTCTCTGATGGATCCCCAGATTCGTCTGCTTCATCTTTGTATTTATGAGCTGTTGGAAAAATCAGGATATAACTCGTTTGATTTTAAAGAACGAATTTCATTGTTTGCAGGAAGTAGCCCGAACCTGTTGTGGATGTCTCAGTTTTTAAAGAATCAGAATAATTTTATGGAGGCACTTGAAGCAATTACATTTAATGAAAAAGATTTTCTTGCTACCAGAATTGCTTACAAGCTGAATTTAAAGGGTCCCAGTATGACGGTTCAGACCGCTTGTTCTACCTCCTTAGTGGCAATTCATCAGGCGGCGAAATCAATCATTGACGGGGATGCCGAAATGGCAATTGCTGCAGGAGTCTCAATTACGCACCCAAGAAAAGAGGGTTATCTGTGGCACCAGGATATGATTTTATCAAAGGATGGGCATTGCCGCCCGTTTTCAAACGATACAACTGGTACTGTAACCGGGAACGGCTGCGGTGCAGTATTATTAAAACCGTTGGAACAGGCATTAAAAGACCGTGATCATATCTATGCTGTGATAAAAGGATCAGCTGTAAATAATGACGGTATGGATAAGGTAGGCTATACTGCACCTGGCATCAAAGGACAACGTGATGTTATACATAAAGCTTTGGCCAATGCTAACGTAAGTGCTGAAGACATCTGTTATGTGGAAGCACACGGGACAGGCACACTCCTGGGAGACCCTATCGAAGTGGAGGCTTTGCGGCAGGCTTATGATACTCCTCAAAAAGGCTATTGTGCCCTGGGTAGTGTCAAAGCCAATATCGGACATTTGGATGCCGCCGCAGGAATTGCCGGTTTCATTAAGGCGGTAATGGTCTTACATCATAAAGTAGTACCGCCACAGATAAATTTCACTGTGCCAAATGATAAATTAGATTTAGACAATAGCCCGTTTTACATTAACACAGATGCTCAAGAACTGGTACCAAATAAAAAGAAGCGAATAGCTGGAGTTAGTTCATTTGGTATTGGCGGAACCAATGCCCACATAATCCTGGAGGAAGTAAATAAGGAGTTTTAAGTATATGAACAACAATAAATATATTTTGACTTTCTCAGCTAAAAGCAAGGAAGCCTTAGTTAATACAGCCAATCAGATAATCGACCATCTGATTGGTAATCCGCAGATCAGCCTTTCGGATGCTTCATTTCTGCTTCAATCTGGAAGAAGGGCTTATCATTACAGGAGCACCGCTGTAACCAGCGAAGCTGAGCTTGACAATCTGCGGCCGCTGGAAATTACAGAAACAGGAGCAGCAAATAATATAATCTTTGCTTTTCCAGATACAAGCGATTTATGGAGATGGGAGACATTTTCAGAAAAAATACATAATGATGGAATACATCAGTTGTTTCAGGCTGGCAGAGCGGTTGTTTTAGACCGCCTGCCGATAGCTATTGCAGATAAAATAAAGACGGGAAAAGTGTCTGACCCGATTATTTCCTGTTATCAGGCTTTTGCAAATGGATATGCAAGTAATCATGTCCTGACTGAATCAGGAATTACTCCAACTGCTTATATTGGTACTGGGATCACAGAATTAACAGCCATGTCCTGTTCCGGAGCACTGCCTGTAGACCATGCGCTTGAGATCATTAAGCGGTATGGGGAGCTAAGCACATATCAATCCGTATATCAAAAGGACCAGTTGAAACCACGGATTATACCAATTATGCGGACCCCATCCCAGAAAGCCAGTCAGCACCTTCAAGAGGGAGTACTGGTTAAACTAGGCACTTCCAGGCTGACGAATCCGGTTCTTGATGGCTGCAAGGTACAACCGTGTAAAAGTTTACATTTATTTACAGAAGATCCTCCCAATATAGAGGATTCGTTCTGTCATTTGATTGCTCGGCTATGGTGTCAGGGATTTGATATTAACTGGAAAAAACTCGCTGGTCGCCAGACTCACAAAAGAATAATCCTGCCAACCTATTCATTTGATAAAATTGCTTTTGTCAGTGACATTAAAACTGAGGCTGAAGGGATTAGTAATTCTTCTGTGAACAAGGCAGCATGCAGTGGTAATCTAAGGATTGATCCAGTTGAAGCTTTAAAGGAGTTCTGGAGTGAAATCATTGGCTGCCGGGAGTTTCATGACAATGATGATTTTTTTCAGCTGGGCGGAGATTCTCTTAATGGAATCATGCTGACCTCCAGAATCAGAGAACAATTAAAAATTGATCTGACATTGTCGGATATTTTTGCCCATTCGACCTTAAAAAAAATGTCAGTCCTTGTAAGCAAATCATTTCAGGAAACTGATAATAATGAGATTCCTGTTCTTCCAAAGAGTGAGTATTATGAGGCCTCTTCAGCACAAAAACGAATGTTTGTTATGAATGAACTTATTGAAACAGGCGTGCCTTATAACTTTGCTGACGTTTACCGGGTCAGCGGCATCATAAATAAAAACGCACTCAATGATGCCTTTTTGCAGCTGATCGACCGTCATGATGCTTTTCGAACCCGGTTTGACCTGATTAACGGTGAGGTAGTGCAAAGAATAGAAGACAGAGTCGATTTTCAGGTCACCTATATTACCTCAAATCCCACTGATCTGAAAACTGAAATTGAACGAAACATAAGGCCGTTTGATTTGTCCCAGGCACCTTTATTAAGAGTAACCGTAATTAGTCTTGGGGAACAGGATCATGTGGTAGTAATTGATATGCATCATATTATATCCGATCAGACTTCACTTGGCATATTGAGAGAAGAGTTATCGGATATTTATGAGAATCGTCCACTCCCGCCGCTGGAAATCCAATATAAGGACTTCGCCCACTGGCAGAATAATTACTTTAAAAGTGGAAAACTGGATTCTCAGTTAAACTATTGGAAAAATGAGTTTACAGACGGTATTCCATGTCTGAATCTGCAGACTGATTTTAATCGTCCTGAGGTAATGGAATATCAGGGGGATAAGGTAACATATCAATTTGATCCCCAATTAAGTGAAGCAATCAGGACAGCATCAAAAGCAATGGGAATTACGCCATATATGATGATGCTGGCAGCACTGAATATTCTGCTGTGGAAATATACCGGGCAGACAGATATTCCGGTGGGGACTGCTATTTCAGGCAGGAGACACTCAAAGCTGGACGCCGTAGTGGGAATGTTTGTCAATACACTGGTAATCAATACAAAAATAGATGGACAGTCCACCATTGAGGAATATATCCAATTAGTCAGGCGTAAAATGTTAAGCGCTTTTGATAATCAGGATTTCCAATTTGAAATGCTGGTTGAAGCCTTAGATCCCCCGAAAGATCTCTCCCGGAATCCGTTATTTGATGTATTTTTAAACTATGTGAATGTAAGTTTAAGTCAGCTGGAAATCGATGGGAATGTCTGGTCAGCTTATGAAAAAGATGAAATCGGGATAAAACAGGATCTTGGTTTTATTATTGAGGAGAATTCCGTTGGTTTTTCTCTGGATGTTGAATATGCCAAGTCACTTTATTGCAGGGAAACAATAGAACTTATGGGTAAGCGTTTTTTGCTGATTTTATCCAGGCTTTCTAAAGGCGGCTGCTGCACTTTAAACGAGATCAGCATTATTTCCCAGGAAGAACGCCACTGGCTTATGAATGTAGTCAATCAGACTCTGACAGATGCGCCGCTTGATAAAACAATTATCAGCCTGTTTGAAGAGGGGGTTAGGGAACATCCTGAGGCGCCCGCCATTGAATGGCAGGATCAGAAGATAACCTATCGGCAATTTAACAATATGGTCAATCAGATGTCCGGGAAATTGGCAAAACAGCAGGTTACATACAAGGACATCGTTCCCATACTGCTGGATTGGGGACCAATGCAGATTGTAAGCATCTTTAGTATTATGAAGTTAGGTGCCGCTTATCTGCCCATTGATCCGACTTACCCTCAAGAACGAATTGATTTTATTCTTCAGGATTCAGCCAGTAAAATTATCATTACTGAGCAATCAGCTCAGGATAAAATTGGCTGTCCAATTCAGAAGTTTGTTGTTGATGCAGATGAAAATATACTGGATCCTTCACTGGATTTTGGACTTCATTCAGCTTACACTCCCACAGAATTAAATTCTGAAGATATCTGCTATGTAATTTATACATCAGGTTCAACTGGTCAGCCAAAGGGAACCAGAATCAGGCACAGGAATGTCATACGAACGGTAAGAGATACAAACTATGTCCAGATGGAGGCTGGTGACCGGATCATACAGATTAGTAATTATGTGTTTGACGCATCGGTTATGAATATCTTTCTGGCTTTGTTGAATCAGGCATGTCTGGTGGTGATTCCCAGGTCTTTATCTATTGAGATTGCCAGTCTGGCACAATTTATCAGGGAACATGATATCACTGTGTTTGCAATTCCTACGGCGTTGTTCCATCTGATAGCAGACTGGGATGCAAAAGCCCTGAGACATGTCCGGCGGATTATTGTCGGAGGAGAAAAGATGTCACTGGAGCACACGAAAAAAGCCCTGGAAATAATGGGCCCTGGAAAACTTGTTGACGGGTATGGACCTACGGAATCCACAGTAATTGCAACCTACTATCTGATCAATGAATTAAACAGAACCAACGTGATACCAATTGGTCGTCCCGTATCCAATACGACCATATATGTAATGGATGACCAAAAGCAGCTGGCTCCCATTGGTGTACCGGGTGAGTTGTATATTGGTGGAGAAGGTCTGGCTGCCGATTATCTGAACAGACCAGAACTAACCCGGGAAAAATTTGCCCCGCTGTCAGCTGTAAATGGGCAGATAGCTTATGCTACAGGTGATATTGTAATGTGGAACAGCAAAGGAGAACTGATATATCTGGGAAGAAAAGATTTTCAGCATAAGATTAACGGCTATCGAATTGAATTAGAAGAAGTTGAGCGCTATCTGGAAACAGTAGACGGTGTAAAGAAAGCCGTTGTTACTGCACCGACCGATGATACTGGAGTCGTTTACTTAAAAGCTTACTGCACTCTCAGGGACTACAATAAGCGTGATTTCTTTGATGAGAACTATATCAGAACCTCGTTAAGAAAAAAAGTGCCGGAATATATGGTTCCGGAAAAATATGTTATTTTACCGGAGTTCCCTCTTAATCACAGCGGCAAAATCGATAAAACGGCATTGAACGATATGGAGAGTGAATCGGCTGTTTTTACCGATGTAAATCATTATGGAAATGATCTGGAGGCGGTAATTTTAAAATCGATGAAGCAGGTGCTTAACAATCAGGTGCTTGGTTCTGAAGATAACTTTTTCAGAAATGGGGGACAATCGATTAAAGCAATCGCATTGGCAAAAAATTTGTTAGAGCAGGGAGTTAAAATCAAAGTGAATGATATATTTCAGTATCAAACTGCACAACAGATTGCTTCCTTCCTTAAAAAATCCCATTTTAAACAAGCAGAAGAAACAACGAAAGAAAGCATTCAGACAAGCAGTGTCTGCTCCTTAGATGAGGCCCAGATGAAAGGCCTGGTATCAATGGCTCTTGCAAGGCGAAACAGTGCGTCTGATTTTATATCCGGCACAGACGTCATTGAAAATTTTTCATTAACTCCAATTCAGTGGGGGCATTATCAAAGCGGTTCGGCTTATAGCGGGGCGATAATCGAATTAATTGGGGAGTATTCAAAACATGAGATTAAAGATGCGGTTACTAAAGTGATCATGGATAACCAATTGCTGCGTTCGGTACTAGTGTCAGCGGACGACCGGCTGGAATGGTCTGAACATTCTGGTGCCGGATTTGAAGAAATCAGCCGGGACAGTTATGGATATCTTGATGTATCCGCATATTCTGATGAGATAAAAACACAGCTTTTAAAGCAATTGTCACATGATATATTTGCGGTAAAATATGAGCCTGGAACACTGCGCTGGAATCTTTGTATTGTCAGAAAACAGGCCGGTAATCATGTCATTGTATGGGGGATAGATCATGTTATTTTTGATGGCATGAGCGCTGAAATTTTAAAGACTCAGGTAGAAGCCAATTTAAATCCTTCAGCTGGAGCCCTGCTTCAGCCAATCCGTCCGTATAGTGATTATGTAAAGCTATTGGAAAGAGGTCCGAAGGAAATAACCTCACAAAGTATTATTAATTGCTTTGATTTATTAAGCTGGAGTAAATTAAATATAGAAATTGCCTTAAAGCAGCCACTTTTATCAGCTGATAAATTGATGAACGAATTTGCTTTTGATGTTTCGGTAAAGCAGATGGGCGATTCAGATATCTGGCAGCAGGCAATTCACTTGACAATTGAAATATTAATAGAATACTTTGGTATGCCGGTCATACCGCTGGTACTGGTAGACTCCGGCAGATCTTATGGAGGTGAGTCATATTATAATACCATTGGCGAGTTCCTGGATTTAATACCCGTAATGAGTGATATGGTAGAGGACGGGTCAGTTGGGCGGTTGTTCCAATATTGTAAGGATTGCTCGCTTAATTTCCTGTCCTTATTGGAACCTGGAAAAACTACAGATTGTTATGAGGAAGTAAGAAATATAATTAAAAAAGATTTTTATCCTGATCAATCTTTTTTTAATTTTATTTTATTCAATTTTCAGGGATTTGTTTCCAAAACGGATGAATCTACCCTGTCTCAGATAACAGATGATACAAAACTGGGCAGAACCGTGGTGACAGCACATTATGATGAAGAGAAACTGCATTTGGAAATAACGGATGTATTCGGACTGGATGGGGATAAAATAATGAATATTATAAAATCGCAGACAGATAACTGGGGGAACTTAAATGAAAAATGATATTAATCAAAAGAAATACCCTGTCATGTACATGGTTATAACGTTGGTAATTTGTTGGGGACTTGGAATATTATATACAATATTCAGCAATGGTTTTAGTGCTTCATTCAGTGATCCCGCCGTATTGGTTGCTATGTGTGCTCCAACGCTGGCAGCTTTGATTATTTATGGCATAACTGGTGGGAAGCCTGCCATCAAAAGCATTTTGAAAAAATTTTTAATTAAACGGGAACAGTTATTTTGGATTCCAGTTATTATTAGTCTTAACCTGCTCTTTTTTTTAATAGTTCGATTCGGTTTGATATTATTGGGAATTGAAGTTCCTGAGATTACATTGACATTAAATCAGCAGTTAAAAGAAATGATAATTAATTTTTTTGAAGAGATTGGGGTTATCGGTGGAGCTATGGGATGGGTTGGATTTTTAATTCCTTACTTTCAAACCAAATTCAACAATAATATTAAAGCAGGTATTATGGCAGGATTGGGGATTGGTCTGTTTGTAATTCCCGGTTACGCTATTTCAGCGTTTGGTCTGGTTGCATTGTATCCCCTTTATGTATTGCAAATGGTAACATTCATGGTTTTGTATAGCTATATTTTTAATTTGACGAATGGCAATCTGATGCTATATGTCATTCTCTTATGGGTGAATTCCTCAGGCAGCCGCATGCAGTTGTACTACTTTGCACCTCCGTCCCAGATTCTTCAGATTGGGGCATTTGCACTGGCTGCGTTAGGATTTCATATACTTACCCGGAATAAAATTAAAATGGAGCTGGTGAAACTTCCTCAATATTTTCTTGAAGGCTCAAAAACAGATGAATTAAGGGGGGAAAATATTGGAACTATTTACGAAAATGAAGGCCGGTAATCAGGGTCGCTTGTTTTGCTTTCCTTATTTGGGAGGCTATGTCAATTCTTTTGGTGATCTGATTCAATCCTTTCACCACAATTTGGAGGTCTGGGTGGCCAATCCGCCCGGACATCTGGGCTCAAATTTGAATCTGGTGTCGGATATTGATACCCTTACTAATTTATATTATGAGGAAATCGGTTCCCTGATTTCAGAAAAAAGCTGTTTCCTTGGCCATAGCATGGGGGGAGTGGTGGCTTTTTCACTAATTAATAAAATTGCAGCCAATCGAAAATTACCGCTTCCTGAAAAACTGATCCTATCAGCCACTTCCATGCCAGATACATTTGCTGAGAAACAATATAGCAGTTTTAGTGACGATGATCTGGTTGAGGTCCTAAAAAGCTATGGTGGTCTGCCGGCTCCCTTGTTAGCAAATGGTGAATTAATGGATATTATGAGACCAATTTTCCGCGCTGATTATAAGATTCTGGAATCCGCTGCCGCTAAATTACAAAAGATTGATGTTGAGACACTGATTCTATGGGGAGAAAATGACAGGGTCGAGACAATAGAAAATGCTTATTTGTGGAGAAATCTGCTTCGCCGTGGATTAAATGTTGTTACTTTAAAGAAGGCTTCTCATTTATTCATTCATGACAGAGCCGCTGAAGTTGCAGATCATGTGGAAAAATTCATGGGGCTCTAAACAGTTTGATAAAATCTGCATCAAAGAAAGGAACAGCATGATTAATAATAAAAGAAATTACCGTAATTTCCTCATTATCTGGATCGGCGAATTATTGGCTGGAATTGGAACTGGAATGACCAGCTTTGGGCTTGGGGTTTATGTCTGGCAGCTGACAAATTCCACAGTTGACGTATCCATGGTGGAATTAGCGGCACTTTTACCACTGGTATTACTCTCGCCAATTGCAGGTGTACTGGCGGATCGGTTTGACCGGCGGTTGTTGATGATTATTGGTGATACAGTATCTGCGCTGGGACTCGTCGCCATGCTGGTCATAATGAAAGCCGGCACGATTGAAGTGTGGCAGATCTGCCTTTGTGTGGGCTTTTCTTCCACCTTTAGTTCCCTTTTAGACCCTGCTTATAAAGCAACAATTACGGATTTACTGACAAAGGAAGAGTATTCAAAAGCAACCGGTATGATGTCATTGGCATCTTCAGCCAAATTCTTGATTTCACCGGCACTGGCAGGTCTGGCACTTAGTTATTTCAATATTGAATTAATTTTAATCATTGATATTTTAACCTTAGTTATTACTGTCTCGGTAATCTTTGCTGTCAGAAAATCCCTGACAGTCCAATTGGCGAAACAGGGAAAGCTACATATATTAAAAGATTTAAAGGAAGGCTGGCTGCAATTAAATGAGAATAAGGGAGTAAGGAAACTGGTTATTCTTGTTACGCTGGTGTGTTTTTATCTGGGATTTGTCCAGGTTTTGTCAAAACCCATGTGCCTTCCGTTAATGGATGAAAAGGGCCTTGGAATCATGCAGACAATATGCGGTTGTGGTACATTGCTGGCTGGAATTGTTATTGGATCTGGAAAGCTAAGCCGTAATTATGTAAATGTTATGGGTATCAGTTTCGTAGTTGGCGGGGCAGCTATGGTTGGATTTGGAGCAACGATGATCGTTCCGGTAATTGCGGCAATGGGATTTGTCTTTTTTGCAACCTTACCTTTTGCTGATACCAGTACCAATTACCTGATTAGAATCACCATTAAAAATGAGCAGCAAGGACGTGTGTGGGGATTAATTGCATTGATTTCACAACTTGGATACGTTCTGGCATATGGAATTTCCGGAATCTTATCGGATTATGTTTTTATCCCGGCTTTACGGCCGGATGGTGTATTGGCGGGAAGCGTAGGGAAAATTATGGGAACCGGAGAAACACGGGGAGTAAGTCTGTTGATTATGATTTCAGGATTTGGTCTGATCATGATTGCATATCTTGTGTTTCAATCAAAGGATATTAGAAATCTGGAAGAGGTGGATAGCCATATTGGTTATTTAATAAAACCTGTCAGTCAACAGGAGAAATGAGGTCATCATGTACGGCAAAATCATCAGAAATGATATGCGCAGAAGCAGGCTAATTACTGCAACCATTGCAATCTTCATTGTATTGGCGTCATTACTGACATCGCTTGCGTCGGCACTGAGCATTGATTTACTTGGGGCTATTGATAATTTTATGCTGCAAGCCAAAACACCGCATTATATGCAGATGCACTCCGGTAATGTAAATATGGATCGGTTAGCAGCATTTGCAGTTAACCAAAAGAATGTAAAAGACTATCAGGTATCTGAATTTTTAAATATTGAGGGTGCCGAGATCGTGATAGGAGAGAATACGCTGGCTGGAAGTGTTCAAGACAATGGTCTCACAGTACAAAACTCCAAATTTGACTTTTTAATTAGTTTAAATGGAGAGGTCGCTCAGCCGTCAGATGGAGAAATCTATGTGCCAATTTATTACATGAGAGAAGGGAAGGCACGTGAGGGGGATAAAGCAATTATTTGCGGCGTTCCGTTTAAAGTAGCAGGATTTATCCGGGACTCTCAAATGAATCCGGCAATGATTTCTTCAAAACGTTTTCTGGTTAGCCGGAATGATTTTGAAATGGTACGAGGATTTGGAAGATTAGAAAATATTATCGAGTTCCGTTTTATAGATAACAGTATTCCGGTTACGAATTTTGAAACCGCCTATATGGATGCCGGAATTGAAGCAAATGGTCCTTCCAGTATTACTTATGCTCTTTTTAAGATAGCCAATGCCAGCACCGATGGAATTATGATTGCAGTGTTGGTATTAGTCAGTGTGCTGGTCATTATTGTTACATTTTTATGCATTCGTTTTACTCTGCTTGCAAAGATTGAAGAAGATTACAGAGAGATAGGTGTAATGAAAGCCATTGGAATAAGGGTATCCAATATAAAAAAAATCTACCTTGCAAAATATGGAGCAATTGCTGCTGCTGCCTGTCTGCTGGGATTTTTAACTTCACGGATTCTGCTTACTCCTCTTTCATACAACATCAGGCTGTATATGGGTGAATGTGACAGTACGTTTCCTGCCTTGATCGGCGGATTTATTGGCTCTGCAATTATATTTATTGTAATTATTCTATATGTAAATGGGGTATTATCACGATTCCGCAAGATATCTGCGGCTCAGGCAATCCGATTCGGAGCACCCAGGGAAAAGTCCAAATCATCAAACGCTTTTGTGTTAAGCAAAAATCGTATATTTTCCTGTAATACATTTCTGGGCATAAAGGATGTTTTGTCAAGAAAAAAGCTTTATATCACAATGTTCATGGTGTTAGTGGTTTCCTCATTTATTATGGTAGTACCACAAAATATTTATAATACCATTTTATCCAGGAATTTTATGACTTATATGGGTATTGGAAGCTGTTACATGAGGATTGATATTCAGCAAACCGATGATATTCCAGAAAAAACGGAAGCAATTGCTTCTGAAATGGCTCAGGATAAAAATATTTCCAAATACACAGTTCTGACAAGTTTTCTATTTGATATGAATCTGGATGATGGAACTGTTAAACGGCTTAAAGTTGAACTTGGTGATCATTCACTATTTCCAATTAAATATTCAAAAGGCAGAGCTCCTGCGTCAGAGAAAGAGATAGCTTTATCAAAGTTAAATATGGATGATTTAAAGAAAGATATTGGTGATGAGATAACGCTTCTTATTGATGGACAGGAAAAGCGATTAACAATCTGCGGAATTTATTCAGACATTACAAATGGCGGCAGAACGGCAAAAGCTATGTTCAAGAGTCTGAGAAGCGATGTATTGTGGTCGGTTATTCCTGTAGAATTTCATGATAATTCATTAACTGATATTGAAATAAAGAAATACCGGACGTTATATCCTTTTGCCAAAGTATCAAATATAGATCAGTATATTGACCAGTCATTCGGATCTACGATTCTGGCAATCCAGAAAGTTTCCTATACTTCAATTGCAGCTTCCGTATTACTTACAATACTCGTTACACTGCTGTTTATGAAAATGCTGGTCACTAAGGACCGTTATCCGATTGCTGTCTTAAAATCCCTTGGCTTTACCTGTTCTGAGATTCGCAGGCAGTATGTAGCACGTTCGATTTTTGTATTGATATTCGGAGTTGTGATTGGCACAGCGTTAGCCAATACTCTGGGTGAACTGGTTGGGGTTGCATTGATTTCCTCATTTGGCGCTTCATCATTTCACTTTGAGGTAAATCCGTTATTTGCATACCTGTTTTCTCCAATAGTAATTACGGTGTGTGTTTACGCTGCTACAATATTTGGAATCTCAGACATTGATATGTTATTAGTATCTGATCATATAAAGGAGTAAATAATGGAAAATATATTGACCGGAAAAGATATTATGAAGATTTTTGGTGAAAAAGGTGAAGAGATTAAAGCACTTGACAAAGTGAGTGTATCCATATCAAAAGGCGAATTTGTAGCGGTTATGGGGGCTTCAGGAGGAGGAAAGTCTACCTTGTTATTTGCTTTAAGCGGAATGGATGACATTACCAGCGGTTCGGTAAAATTTGATGAGGTAGAGTTATCCGGGTTAAATGAAAAGCAGTTGGCAGATATCCGCAGAACAAAAATGGGTTTTGTTTTTCAACAGCCAACCATGTTAAAAAATCTGAATCTGCTTGATAATATTATTCTGCCAGTGGCACAAAATCGTGCTGGAATGAGTCCTGCCCAGGTAAAACATAAGGCCAGAATGTTAATGGAAAAAACAGGAATTAATCAACTGGGAAATCGTGATATTACAGAGGTATCAGGAGGCCAGCTACAGCGGGCGGGGATTTGCAGAGCATTAATGACTTCCCCAGAAATATTATTTGCCGATGAGCCTACTGGAGCTTTAAATTCAAAGGCATCGGAAGAAATAATGGATCTTTTGTCCGGTATTAATAATGAGGGAACAGCTATTTTACTGGTGACTCATGATGTGAAGGTGGCAGCAAGGGCAAGCAGAGTCTTATTCATGAAGGATGGAAAAATCATCTCAGAAATACAGTTAGATAAGTTTAAAAGCCATAGTATTGGAATTCGGGCAGACAAGATATTAGCTCATGCACAGCAGATCGGCATTTAAGATAATAGGGAGTGGAGGGGAGTATTATGCAGATTGGCATCATTGGGGCAGGTGTTATGGGAAAAGGAGTGGCACAGCGTTTTGCTCAATATCATCACCAGGTAATTATATTTGATCATGATCCTGAAGTAAGGATTTCTGTGTTGCAGGAAATTGAAAAGAGTTTAAAAATTGCCTCCATGTTTCAAAAAACAATTAATGCGGAAGAATGCATTTCAAATATTAAGGTTGCATCTCAGTATGAGGAGTTGAAGCAGGCTGATTATATCGTGGAAAATGTTACCGAAAACATTGATATTAAAAAGTCAGTATACAATCAGCTGGAACAAGTGTGTAAACCGGAGTGTATTTATATGGTTAATACATCTTGTGTACCGATCACCCTAATTGCATCCGGTACCCAACGGACTGACAAGGTAATTGGAGTACACTTTATGAATCCGGTACCCATGAAGAATTTTGCGGAAGTGATTAAGGGAATTCATACATCACAGGAAACAATTGACAAAGTGGAACAATTGTTAAAAGTAATTGGCATTGAGATTGAAGTAGTTAATGACAGTGCTGGATTTGTTTCAAACCGTTTGTCTCATTTATTTATGAATGAAGCGGCTATGCTGGTTTATGAGGGAGTTGCAACACCAAAACAAATTGATTCTATTTTTAAAAATGGCTTTGGTCATAAAATGGGACCTTTGGAAACAGCCGATTTAATCGGGCTTGATGTTGTTCTGGATTCATTAAAAATAATATATGAACATTATGAAGATCCAAAATACAGAGCCTGCCCATTGCTTAAGAATATGGTATATGCGGGTAAAACGGGAAGAAAATCAGGAAAAGGTTTTTATAACTATTAGAAAGGTAAGGATAATAACATGGTAAGAGATAAAATAATAGCATTTTTGTCTAAATTTGTAGACGTTAGCGAGCTTAAGGATGAGGATAATATTTTTGATACGGGTCTGGTGAACTCTTTGTTTGCGGTAAATCTGGTGAGTTTTATTGAAAGTGAATTTGATATATCAATTGAAAATTCAGAATTGGATCTGGATAATTTTAAGGATATCCATTCCATTACTTCGCTGATTGAGAGAAAGCAGTCATAATCATATGATTTCGGGAGAGAAAAAAGATAGATGGAGAGACAAAAAGTAAAATGTGTGGTGTGGGATTTAGATCAGACATTATGGGAAGGGATTTTAATTGAAGACAAGCAGGTAGTTATAAAGGATCATGTTGTGGAGGTAATCAAAGAACTGGACAGACGGGGAATATTACAGTCTGTCAGCAGTAAAAATGAGTACCAGATGGCCAGACAGAGGCTTATGGAATCAGGCTTATGGGACTATTTTATATACCCGCAGATCAACTGGAACAGCAAATCCGAAGCGATCAGCCAGATTGCCAAGAAGATCAATATTGGAATTGATACATTCTGTTTTGTTGACGATCAGGAATTTGAACGGGAGGAAGTATCTTTCACCCATCCGGAAGTATTATGCATAGATGCAGGTAACATTGGGGGGCTGCTTGATATGGACTGCCTAAATCCCAAATATATTACAGAGGATTCAAAAAAAAGAAGACAGATGTATCAAAATGACATTAAAAGAAACCAGCAGGAGGAAGTATATACCGGCACAAAAGAAGCCTTTTTAGAGACGTTAGAGATGTGTTTTAAAATTGATAGAGCACAGGAAGAAGATCTTAAGAGGGCAGAGGAACTGACAGTCAGAACCCATCAGTTAAATTCAACCGGTTACATATATTCTTATGAGGAATTAAAAGGCTTTATAAACAGCGGGCAGCACGATGTGTTTGTTGCACAGCTTGATGATAAATTCGGAACGTATGGAAAAATTGGATTGGCTCTGATTGAAAAACAGCAGGAAATCTGGGAAATCAAACTGCTTTTAATGTCCTGCCGCGTAATGTCAAAAGGAGTTGGAAATGTGTTTTTAAATCACTTAATTAACGAGGCTGGAAAGTATGGCAAAACAATCAGAGCCCAGTTTATTCCCACAGATAAAAACCGGATCATGTATGTTACCTATAAATTTAATGGCTTTAAAGAAATTGGCCAGAAGGGAGATGTTGTGATTCTGGAAGCTGATACATCTTATCCGAGGGTGATACCACATTATGTAAATCTTATTTATGAAGAAGGGGACATATAATGGATTTTTCGATTACCAGAGAACAAAAAGAGTTCCGGCAGGAAGTAATAGATTTTGCACGTGAGAATTTGAACGACAGCCGGTATTACGAAGAATTTTCCATAGAAATGTGGAAAAAAGTCAGTGATTTCGGCTTGCTCGGCATTACGATTGATGAAGAATACGGAGGCCTGTGTGAAAGTTATGAGACAGCGGCAATTGTTTTTGAGGCACTTGGCTATGGCTGTATGAATAATGGTTTTATTTTTGTTATTAATAATCATATATGGGTAGCACAGAATTTAATTTTTCTCTATGGTACAAAAATATTAAAAGATAAATATTTACACCAGATGGTAGCAGGAGCACGGATCGGATCAATAGCCATAACAGAAGCTGAATCTGGATCTGATGCATTCTCAATGACAACTACTGTGGTAGAACAGGAAGACTGTTATCTGCTAAACGGGACTAAAATGTTCATTTCCAACGGACCCATCTCAGACATTTTTATTGTTTTTGCGGTGACTCAGAAAGAACCGGTTAAATTTTCAGCATTTGTTGTGGAGCGCCAGTATGATGGAGTAACAACCGGCAAAAACATTGAAAAAATGGGACTTGGTGCCTGTCCTACAAGTGAATTGATTTTAAATAATGTCCGGATTCCCAAAGAGAACCTGCTTGGTAATTTTAATGGAGGAGGCAATATCATGATGGGGGCATTGGAGTGGGAACGATGTTTTGAGTTTGCTCCCCACATTGGTGTTATGCAGCGGGTCATGGAGGAGTGTATCAGGCAGGTCAATGGCAGGAAGCAGTTTGGAAAGCCGATTGGTGAAAATCAGGCGGTATCTCATAAAATTGCGGAAATGGAAGTGGCGATAGAAATGGCACGGATGATGCTTTACCAAATTGCCTGGCTGAAAGATCAAAAGAAATCAGCTTATTTACAAACATCTGTTTTTAAACTTTTTGTCAGTGAAAATTATATTAAAACATGCCGGGATGCACTGCAGATTTTTGGCGCATATGGTTATAGTAAAGAATACAACTTGGAGAGGGAAATGCGGGACGCACTTGCCAGCAGTATTCATTCCGGAACCAATGAAATGCAGAAAAACACGATTTATTCCATGGTCAATGCCAGATGTCTGTGAGAAATCATAAGGAGTTATTATGAAAATTGTTGTATGCATAAAACCGGTAAAATCAGAACTGGTTTATCCCTCTGAGTCGCGGGTGGAAGAATATTTAATAAATCCCTATGATTTATATGCTTTGCAGGAGACTGTCAAAATAAAACAATTTATGGATTGTAAAATTATATGCCTGTGCATGGGACCAATGGGGGCGGTTGGGATGATGCAGAAAGCTCTGGCGATGGGAACCGATCAGGCAATTATTTTAAATGATAATTTATTTCGGGGATCTGATACCGTTGCTACTTCTTACATATTGGCAAAGGCAATTAAACAGATTGGTAATGTAAGTCTGGTGACTTGCGGCAGAAGAACAATTGATGGTGAAACCGGACAGGTAGTATATGGGATAGGCGAACGCCTTAGATATTACTGTTTACCCGAAGTGGCCGAAATCTTAGATGCCAGTGCAGATGCACTTAAAGTGATGCAGGTAACAGAATCGGAAAATCTGGTGGGTCAATTAAACCTGCCGGCAATTGTGGCTTTTCATGACTTTATTCTGTCACAGCCACAAATCAGCCTGTTAGCATTAAAAAAAGCCAGGAAAAGTGAAATCACTGTCTGGAATGCTGCCGATCTTGAGGTGGAGGAAGAAAAGTGCGGACTGGAAGGCTCTAAAACAAGAGTGATGCAGATTGAGAAGGAGATATGTAAAAAGAAAAAAGCATATATAGACGGGAAAACTGAAGAAAAAGCAGAGTTTATTTTTAATATTATAAAGGGGAAACACAGCTGAAAAAGTGAGGTCTAGTTTGTATGAGTAAGGAAATAACTGTTATTTGTGATTCACAGGAATATGACCGTGAAGATGTCTTACAGCTTGTTACAAAAGCCAGATCACTTGGAGATGCTTCAAAGAGAAAGGTATCCGTTTTTTGTGTGGGATATATGGATCAGGAACGAATTTCCACCTTGTTTTTGTATGGGGCTGATCGGGTGGTATTTTGCCGGGAGGAAGGACGCTTTGACCTTCCATATTTTACCGAAGTGATTGCTGCAATGGTAACTGAAATTTATCCAGAGGTGATTCTGGTTCCGGCAACTGTTGACGGTAAAATAATAGCAGCAGTACTTTCCACCAGATTTGAGGCGGGATTGACTGCCGACTGTATTGAAATTGAGTTTGACGAGGCGGGCGAGCTTGGTTTTTCAAGAGCGGCAATCAATGATTCAGTGACGGCAACCATAAAATGTATCAACTGCAATATCATGATGGGAACTGTAAAAAAGGATGTGTTTATCAAAGCAGCAGGAAAACCCCGGGAAGAGAGTATTGTGGAGTTCACCTTTTCAGGGGAAGAACCAAAATGCAATGGAGCGTGGGTGGTTGAAGAACGAATAGAGCGGGAAAGGAAAAAGGAGATCGATATTCATCTGTTTAAAAAAGTTTTCTGTATTGGCAGGGGAGTAAAGGATCGTGCAGTACTTGATCGGATTTATAAGATTGCAGAGAAGTATGATATGGGTATTGTTGGCACCAGGGCTGTTGTAGAAGAAAAATTAATTGAAAAAGAAAGACAGGTAGGGCAGTCGGGAAAAAGCATATCCCCTCAGATCTATATCAGCTTTGGAGTATCAGGCGCAAGTCAGCATATGGTGGGGATAAAAAATGCTGCTGCTATCATTGCAGTGAATACGGATCGACAGGCAGCTATATTTGATTATGCCGATTATTCTGTTGTGGAAAATCTTGAATCTATCCTGGATCACTTAGAAAAACTGAGCAATACTAAGGTTACTTTTTCAGAAAGGAACTAAACTATATGATAGATACGAAAAATACTATTTTAAAACGGGTACTTTCAATTATTGAAGATAATTTTGACATTACCATTACAGATAATAATACTCCTTTTACGGAATATGGAATGGTATCACTGGATATTCCGCTCTTTGTCAAAATACTCTCAAAAGAATTTTCTGTTGAAATTAATGTGTCTGATATTTTTAAATGTTTTAATGTTTCTCTTATGACGAATTATGTTGATTCCTTACTTAACACAAAAAAAGAAAATGATGTATCGTGTGAAAATGGGGGAGGGCAGATCAGGGATCAAATTGCTATCGTAGGAATGAGCTGCCGCTTGCCGGGCGGAGCTGACAATGTTGATAAATATTGGGAGTTCCTTCTAAGTGGAGAAGACGGTATCTGTGAGATCCCAAAGTCACGTTGGGATCTTTTGAAATATTATGATGAAGATAAGAATGCGCCGGGAAAAATGTACTGCAAAAAAGGAGGCTTTTTAAAGTCTGATATAGACGCATTTGATGCCCGCTTATTTAATATTTCCCCAAAGGAGGCACAGGCTCTTGATCCACAGCAGCGTCTGCTGCTGGAGCTGACATGGGAGGCTTTTGAAAATGCCAATTTGGATATTGCCAGATATAATGGCAGTGATACCGGAGTATATCTTGGAATTTCTACAAATGAGTATAATATGGCACATTTACATTCTGGGGACTTATCTAAAATAGGACCATATTCATTAACTGGAAGCTGCTTTAGTACCGCATGCGGAAGAATTGCATATACGTTTGGTTTTGAAGGACCCTGTGTCAGCGTGGATACCGCCTGTTCTTCCACTTTATCCGCTCTTCATCTGGCCTGTACAGCATTGCAGGCGAAAGAAGCGGATTTACAGGTTGTGGCAGGAATTAATATCATTGAAAGTCCCTGCAGTAATGTGGGATTTTCAAAATTACAGGCAACCTCCACAGACGGACACAGCAAGGCATTTGATGCTTCAGCCGATGGCTATGGACGGGGTGAGGGCGGTGGAGTGATTCTCCTTAAATGTTTGTCTCAGGCAATTCAGGATGGAAATGAAATTCTGGGAGTTATCCGGTCAACAGGCATTAATCAGGATGGAAAAAGTAATGGTCTGACTGCTCCAAACGGAGAAGCCCAGGAAAAATTAATACGCAGAACCTTATCCAATGCCGGTTTAAATAACCTGGATATCGATTATGTGGAAATGCATGGGACCGGAACCAAGCTGGGGGATCCTATTGAGGTAAATGCAGTTGCTGCTGTTTATGGAAAAAACCGGGATGATAATAATCGTTTAAAGATTGGCTCAGTTAAATCCAATATCGGTCATTTGGAAGCTGCTGCCGGAATTTCCTCAATTATTAAAGTACTGCTCTCAATGAGGCATGGCTTAATTCCGGGAAATCTTCATTTTCATACGCCCAATCCTTTAATCAACTGGAAAGACACCAACCTGGAAGTAGTCAGTCAACATACCCAGTGGAAAAAAGAAAATGGTTTAAGGGCAGCTGCAGTAAATGGTTTTGGCTTTGGTGGTTCCAATGCTCATGTCATTATTGAAGAATACAGGCAGCCACAGCAAAATGGAGTTGAGGATTCTGAAAAGGGTGGAATAGACTGGGTATTAAAGCTTTCTGCCAAGAGTAAAACTTCATTAACAGAATTAGTCCGTCAGTATCACGTCCTGTTGACAAACAGCACAAAAGAGGAATTTCAAAATATCATTTATACGGCTAACCGCTGCCGAACGGATCTTGATTACCGTTTTGCCGTATGCGCCGGCAGCCCAACTATGCTTCTTAAGCGGTTGGAACAGTATCTTGATGGTTACGATACAGAAGGGATTTTTGTTAACACGAAAGATCCGCTGATGTTACAAAAAGACCGCAAAGTGGCATTTATGTATACCGGACAGGGCTCCCAGTATTTAAGTATGGGTAAGCTGCTGTATGATACCAATGAAATTTTCCGGCAGGCTTTTGATCAGTGTGAGGGATTGTTCAAACCACATTTATTAAAATCCATTGTGGAATTAATATATGGTGAAAACACATCTGACCAGATTATTGAAAGGACTGCATATGCCCAGCCGTTAATTTTTGCAATCGAATATGCTTTATCAAAAATGTGGGAAGATTATGGGAATAAACCTGATTTGGTAATGGGACATAGTATAGGCGAGTATGCGGCGGCAGTAGAAGCTGGAATTCTAAGCCTTGAGGATGCGGTTAAACTGGTATCGGCCCGCAGCAAACTGATGGATCAGGCTCCTGGCAGCGGCAGTATGGCTACCATTTTTGCAAACAGGGAAAAAGTGACGGAACTGTTGCAGGGCTATGATAATTCGGTTTGTATTGCTGCCCGGAATGCACTGGATACCTGTGTTATTTCAGGATCTTCCACCGATGTTCGTTTGGTGGCCAGTCGGGCCGCAGCAGAAGGAATTACAGTAAAAGAGTTAAAAGTTTCCCATGGTTTTCATTCAATGCTGATGGACCCCATTCTTAATGAATACCAGTCAATTGCTGATGAAATAGAGTACCACTCCCCGCATATCAGATTCGTATCAGCTTTATATGCAAGGGAAATCGGACCAGAAGAAATCTTAGACAGTGAGTATTGGACAAGACATATCCGGGAAGAGGTTGATTTTTATGGCGCTGTCAGCAGCATTGAAAAGAAGGAAAATCATATTTTAATGGAAGTCGGAAGTAACCGGGTGTTGTCTGCCCTGGCAAAACTGATTTTTGAACAGGATCGGATTTTGGTATCATCTTTAAATTTTAAAAAAGCAGATCATATTCAGATTGCTGAAGACATCGCACTTCTTTATGCAGCAGGTGTTAATTTAAATTGGAATCAGATTAATTTTGCCGGGAACGAAAGCTGGATGAAAGCAAAGCTTCCCAATTATCCATATGAAAAAAGTAAATATCCTATGGAGTTATTCTATGATAGGGAATCCCATACCATTGACTCCACTGATTGTCACAAAATCCTTGGTCAGAAAATTGATCTGTCTCATATCAATGATACGGTACTGTTTCAAAGTAAATTTACTGCTGCAGAACCATTTTTTATGAAAGAACATATTATTTTTGATGTTGCCATTTCACCGGCAGCAGCCCACATTGGAATGATGCTTGCCGGAGTTAAGGAGATTGATAATGCCAAAAGCTGTACTCTTAGTAACCTGGAATTCCGGTCTCCTCTATCTGTTGACGGTGATGCTGCAAGAAAAGTTCAGCTTTGTATAGAAAAGAGCGGTGATCTGCCGAAGTTTAGCATTCACAGCAAAGATTATAATTCTGAGAATGACAAATGGAAGCTGCATGTCAAAGGCAATGTCAAAATTCTGCACGAATTTCAATTCACCTGGCAGCAGGCAGATATTAATAAATACAGGCAGCTCAGCTACAAGTCTGATATGGAAACAACAGGTGTTTACTATGCCATGAGACAGTCTGGTTTTAAGCTTGGAGATGGGTTTCGGGGAATTAAAGCAATTAGTTTTGCACATAAGGGGTGTATCTGTCAGATTGAGCCTTTAAAATCAGTCCCTTATTTAAATGAATATGTACTTTATCCTGGTACAATTGATTCGATTTTGCAGACCGGTTTTGCCTTTATTGAAGAAAAGATGCGTGATGATGGTATCTTTAAAGACAAAAATGTCACCGTTATTCCATACTATCTGGAAGAGTTTACTTATAATTATTATCCTTCAGACCGCTTATGGTGTGATACAAGGTCACGTTATGAAAATGGAATTATTTACGTAGATCTCACCGTATATAATGATCAGGGGCAGGTCGTGATTAAAATTATTAATTTAATGGCAAAAATCACTGACAGCAACAGTTTACTGCGGGAAACCAGGAGTCTGGATAAAATGTATTATCACACAGACTGGATTCCTCTCTTAGAAACTAAACCGCTTAAAATAATCAGATCTGATGATAAATATCTGATTATTTCAGAGGAAAAGGAAGATTCTTTGACCTGCTGTATTGGCAAAAAAATGAAAACACTGGGTATTGAGCCAATAAAAGCAGGTATGGATACTGATTGGCAGGAATTATTGAAGAATATTTGCCAGAATGGTAAAAGGGGAAATTTACATATTATCTTCTGCGGCGGAGAAGCAGATTTACGCCGTAGTGACATGGAGCAAGTGGACTGCCAGCCGGTAAAAGCATTGTTATCCCTTATTAAAGCAATAAGTGAAGAAGGATACTCACAGGGCAGCAGCATAAAAATTGTAACAAGGAATGTTCAGCCTTTTAAAAACAGAGGCTGCGTTAACTTGTCAGGATCTTTGTTATGGGGCTTATCCAGAGTATTCAGTATTGAATATCCGGAATTATATAACGGAATCATTGACTGCGACCAATCTGCCTTTGATCAGGATAGCAATTTTATGGATGAATTATTAAATCACAATTTCCAGGATATCTGTTTTAGAGAAAAGCATTTTTATAGTGCAAGATTAATTTCACATGAGGATTATTTGAAAAATGCAGCTTTCCCAAATCCTGAATTAAAGATCCGGCCTGACTGCTGCTACCTGATTACAGGAGGAACCGGAACGGTAGGCCTTACTTATGCAGAGCAGTTCGTAAAATCCGGTGCCAGACATCTGATCTTATTATGCACAAAAGAACCAGGGCAAAAAGCAATAGAGGCAATCAGACGTTTTAACGATCTTAACGTCAAAACAGATATAATTTTTGCGGATATCAGTGATTATGAAAACCTGAAAAAAGTCTTAAACCAGGTTAAACTAAGCCTGCCGCCCATTGGAGGCGTGGTGCATGCCGCTGGTATCATTAATGATAAGACAATCCAAAATGCTGAGTGGTCTGATTTTGAAGCGGTCATTAAGGCAAAAGTAAATGGAAGTATCAACCTATATCAGCTGCTTTGTAAAGATCCCCTTGATTTCTTTATGATGACCTCTTCTGTTACCAGTGTTATTGGAAATATGGGACAGGCTAATTATGCAGTGGCTAATTATTTTATGAATATCTTTGCGTCTTATCTCAGTTACAATCAAATTCCAGGATATACCCTTTGCTGGGGAGCATTTGGTGAAAGCGGTATGGCTGCCAATAATAAAAGCATATCCAGTAATATGGAACGGATTGGGATGAAGCCTTTTTCCAAAGAACAGGCTGAAAAAATAATGGAAGATTTTATGGAGCGCCCTTACGAAAATCTGGTGATTGTAGATGCAGATTGGGATCAGATGAACAAATCATTTCATGATGCTGCAGGTAAAAGTATTTTCCTGGAACGTCTGGTGACTCTGGATGCAGGTTTAAAAGAGGAAGAAGGGGAAGAGGAAAGCAGTGTATTATTAAATACGCTAAAGCAATTGCCACCTGAGGAGAGAGAGGAATTCCTGGTCTCTAAGGTCCGGCCTGTGTGTGCAAAGATCATGGGCTTTGAAAGTGACCAGTCACTGTCACTGAATGAAGCATTAAGAGAACAGGGAGCTGATTCGCTGATGACATTTTCCATGAGAACTGCAATTAACAAATTATTTGGGATTGATTTAAATATTTCAGTGTTCTTTAATTATCCCACCATTACCAGACTGGTCGAGTATCTGCTTACTGATGTGTTTATATTTGACCAAAAGCCGGTGCTTGAATCTGAGGAGAGCATCGATGACATTCTGTTGGAAATTGCTGAGCTGACAAAATAATGTCTGGGGAAGGGAGAATTATGGATGAAATAGGCAAATATAAAGCAGCCTTAGTTAAGGCTGCAGAAAAAATAAATGAATTAGACGCTGAATTAAAAAGTTTGCAGCAAAAAGATGAGATTGCAATAATTGGTTACCACTGCCGGTTTCCGGGAGGTGCCAATGATCCCCAGTTATTCTGGGAAAAGCTAATGCAGGGATATGATGCTGTTACTGAAATTAAGCCTGATCGGTTCGACCCACAGCCTTTTTATAGTAAAGATTCCTCAGTACAGGGTAAAATGTACACCAAATCTGCCGCTTTTCTGGATCATGATATTAAAACCTTTGATTACAGCCATTTTGAGATTTCAGCTGTAGAGGCTGCCTCTCTTGATCCACAGCAAAAGTTACTGTTGGAACTAAGCTGGGAAGCATTAGAAAATGCAGGTATTGACATTGCTCAATTACGGGGAAGCAAAACAGGAGTCTTTATCGGACTGGACGAGGTGGATTATATCAGTCGGGAGGTATTTTCCGGAAACGTAAACGACCTTGGACCTTATTCGGCAATTGGAATATCTTCTCATGCAACCGCTGGCCGGATCGCTTATTTTTATGATTTCAAAGGTCCGGCAATCTGTATAAATTCCGCCTGTTCTTCTTCCCTTTCGGCAATGAATATGGCGGTAGACAGCTTAAGAGGAGGTCAGTGTGACCTGGCAATTGTCGCCGGAGCTAACTTATTGTTAAATCCTGAGTCATTTATTGGGCTCTCACAGTTCCATGCTTTATCACCAGACGGACGATGTAAAACCTTTGATGCGTCTGCCGATGGGTTTGGAAGAGGGGAAGGCGGCGGTGTCATTCTGTTGAAAAGAGCCGTAGATGCCAAAAGGGATAATAATACCATTGAAGCTTTCATCCGGGCTATATACATTGGACAGGATGGAAGGTCTAACGGTTTTTATGCGCCTAACGGGCTGGGAGAGCAAAGAGTAATCGAAGCAGCCCTAAAGCAGGGCGGATTAAGTCAGCAGGATATTGATTACATTGAGGCTCATGGAACCGGCACGTCACTGGGAGATTTTATTGAAACCCAGGCAATCTGTGATGCGTTTAAGGATCGCCAGAAACCAATCCTGATTGGTTCAGTAAAGTCAAACATTGGACATCTGGAAGCAGCCGCCGGGATTGCAGGCGTCATTAAAGTACTTCTCTCATTAAAACATCAATGTATTCCTCCAAGCATTCATTTTAACCAGCCCAATCCCAATATTGACTGGAAAAAAATGAAAGTTGTGGCTGAACCCGTCAAATGGCAGCGCAGTGATAAAAAAAGGCGTGCAGGAATCAGTTCTTTTGGGATAAGCGGAAATCTGGTTCATGTTATTCTGGAAGAGTCCCAACCGGAAGAGGACCATGGCTTTGAGGAAAAACCACAGTTCCCGGAAGGTATAATTACCATATCCACAAAAAATAAAGGAGCATTAGTAAAAGCCGCGGCTGATATCCGTGATTATATCAGCCGTTCAGCTGAACATTTATCCGATATTGCATATTCCACCAATGTGACCAGAGCTAAAAATGAATACCGTCTTGCTTTGGTTGGAAATTCCCGTGAACACATAATCAAAACCCTTGACTCAATCATAGAAAATCAGGAGATCAGCAGATTTTACATGGGAAGATCCACAGAAAAACGTAAAAAAACCGCTTTTTTATTTACGGGGCAAGGGTCAATTTATGAAAATGCAGCTCAGGAGTTTTATCAATTTTCATCTGCCTTTCGAAATGCATTTAATAGATGCGATGAACGCTTTAAACAGCTGTTAGGTATCTCGGTAACTGATGCCCTATACAAGCGGACAGGTGATCATTTGAACAATGCCTTATACTCACAGCCAGTAATCTTTTCCCTGGAATATTCTTTGACTAAAATTTGGGACAGTCTAAATATTGTTCCAGATTATGTAATTGGTCACAGCATTGGCGAATATGCCGCGCTTTGTTATAGCAAAATACTCAGTTTTGAAGAAATAACAAATATGGTAGCTCTCAGAAGCAGGCTGATGTCAGGCGTAAAACCAAATGGAAAAATGGTGGGAGTATTGATTGAAGAATTCCGAATGCGGGAGATAATCAATGAAAGCGGCTGTCATAATGTATCAATTGCAGCGGTAAACGCACCTAAAAACGTGACTGTCTCCGGATTGGCAGCAGAAGTGGATCAGGTTATTGATCTTCTTCAGCAGCGGGCGCGGGTATTTGTTAATGATCTTGGTATCCGATACCCATACCATTCGGTGGAAATGAACCACTACACCGGTTCTTATGGTGATAGTCTGGATTACCTGACTGGCCGGGGTAAGGAAAGTCCGATTCAAGTTATCTCCAGTGTGACAGGAAAGCTGGAGTATTATCATTTATTTGAGGATAAATATTATTGGATGCAGCATTTAGAGAATACGGTCAATTTTAAAGCTGCCATGGAACAGGCGGAAAAACTGGGAGTAACAGCCTTTATTGAAATTGGCGGGACAGCCACTTTGTGCGGCCTGGCAGGGCAATGTATGGAAAATCAGGAGGCAATCTGTGTTCCAACGCTTAGAAATGGAATTGGCAGCTATAAGCAACTGAGTGAGTCATTAAAACAACTTTATTTAAATGGGATGAATCTGCAATGGGATGGTCTTTATAAAGAATATCAGGTGAAAAAGGTGGCATTACCAGGTTATGCATTTGACCGGAGGACATCCTGGAAAGACAGGTCACATCAATTACCGGCCTCTGATCTGAGTGCGGGTACTGCTGATCTGCTGTTAAATAAACAGCGGACACAGCTGCTGGAACAAAGAAGTTATCTAAAACAGATGCTTGAATCTGGGAAAGTAATGAAGAATATTGGGGTGGAGGAAATAACTTATGATTAAGGAACTGGAACAGACAGAAGTTTTAAAAGTTGCAGATGAATTAAAAGATATTATACATATGATTTCAGGAATGGAAAAAGAAGCGATGGATATTGACCGAAGATTGATTTCATATGGTCTGGATTCCATTTTGTTGTTAACCTTATCCAAACAGATTGATTCCATTTATCAACTGGTAATTCCATTAGACATTTTTTTTACTACATTAAATACATTACGTCTGGTTGCAGAACACATAGTAATTAATAGTTCAATGGTACAAGAGGAAACTCAGGAAATTGATTCAGTGGAATCGGAAATGTTGCCTGCCATAGATTCGTCACTTAATAGTAATTCTCTTGATTTTGGGAATCTGGTCAAGATTTTTGACAGTCAGTATCATATCATTATGAAACAAAATGAAATTTTAAAATTAATAACGGAGCCCAATAAAAAGAAAGAACCAGAAGCCGTTAAGCCTGCACAAAAACAAAAGCCGCAGCCAGGCAGACAGACTGCAGCGCAACGGGTGGATTACTTCGTACCTTATCGGAAAATGGAATTGCATCAGGAGGATGAAGTCCCTCCCCTTCAGCTGGCCTATATAAAAAACATTGAACAACGTGTAAATAATCTGACAAAAACGTCAAAAGAACAGACTCAAAAATATCGGCATGTATACGCAAGTAACCGGAATTCTGCAGGCTTTCGGCTGCTTTATAAAGAAATGCTGTATCAGATCATTGCTGATCAGGGCAGGGGAGACAAACTGGTTGATTTAGATGGCAATGAAATGATTGACTTAACTATGGGATTCGGAGCTTTGCTGTTTGGGCACAATCCTGATTTTGTTAAAAAGGCTTTACTTGCTGAATTAGAAAAAGGAATGCCATTGGGGCCCATGGGCAGGCTGACTGGAGAGGTAGCCAGCGACATTGCTCAGTTAACTGGTGTAGAAAGAGTATTTTTCTGCAATTCCGGCACTGAGGCTGATATGTTTGCGGTCAGAGTGGCAAGAGCAGTTACCGGTAAAAATAAGGTTGTCTGTTTTAAGGGTGCTTTTCATGGAACCTATGATGGAGTATTGGGAATACCTATGCCTACTGATGACCCTGATTTAAATACCATTTCACTGACTCCCGGAATAACAGATAATTCGGTACGAGATCTTATTTTGCTGGATTATGATTCTGAGGATTCCCTGCGCTATATTGAGTCTCATGCAGATATTATTGCTGCGGTATTAACGGAACCAGTGCAAAGCCGACGACCTGACCTTCAGCCAGGCCCGTTTCTTAAAAAGCTGAGAGCGGTAACTGAGCAGTGCAATATTGCGCTGATTTTCGATGAGATCATTACCGGTTTTAGAATTTGCACAGGTGGAGCCCAGGAATATTTTGGTGTTAAGGCAGACATAGTTACATATGGCAAGGTGATTGGCGGAGGTATGCCAATCGGAATATTGGCTGGAAAAAGAGAATATTTAGACAGTATAGACGGCGGTATGTGGAAGTTTGGTGATAATTCTGTTCCTCCCTGCGACGATAAGAGAACGTTTGTTGCCGGCACTTTTTGTCATCACCCATTAGCTATGACGGCAGCACATGCAGTCTTACAATTTATCAAAGAGAATAAAGCACAGATATACGATAATCTGAATCAGAAAACCGCTGAGATGGTTACAGAATTAAATGAATTCTTTGATTTGGAGAAGGTTCCGGTTCATATTAATCATTTTAGCTCATTATTCCGCTTTAACATTAATCTGGAAAAGGAAATTTTTTATTATGGCCTTCTGGAAAAGGGCATTTATGTATGGGAGGGACGAAACTGCTTTTTATCAACGGAGCATAGCAATGAAGATATTCAATATATTATTAATGCGGTAAAAAAGACCATTAATGAGATGAAAGATGCTGGATTTTTCCAATAAAGTTTAAAAACATACCCTGATAGTAAAATGCAGAGAAACACTGAATTAACTATTAAGGTATGTTTTTTTATAAAATTGAGAAATGGAGGAGTAATAATTGAAAAACATGGCTTTTCTTTTTCAGGGAATGGGAGTGGATGTGCGGCCGCTTCTTAGCACGTTAAACGAGGCACAGACAGAAAAAATCAAAACATTATGCCTGACGGATCCAGTTCTTTTAAAGTACCAAATAAAAGAATACCTCTTTACGTTTTCAGAAAATAATAAAATGATTACTGAATGGCTGGCGGTGTATACCATTGGTTATGTAATCTACGAAACATACATAAGTAAAGGTTATCGCCCTGGTATTTTCGTAGGTTATAGCCTTGGGTTAATTGTTGCGGCCGCCTGTACAGGTGCTGTCAGCTTTACTGACGGGGCAAGGATGCTGATAGAAATTGAAAAATACAGAAGCCTTAACACGGTTACAAATCAGACTATGGCAGTGATTATAGGAAAAAGCTTTCAACAGATAGCATCTATGATAGACCAAAAAAAGTTAAATGATATGGTATATGTGGCAATTGATAACAATCATGATTGTGTTACTATATCTGGAATTGAGACTGGTATTGATACCATTCTCTCAATGTGCATTGCAGATGGAGTAATCAGGGCTGAAAAGTTGAAAACCAGGTATGCATTTCACTGTCCTTTAGGAGCGGCAGGTATAGAGTCTTTTGCCCATTATATTAATTGTTTGGAAGTGAAAAATTTATCCATCCCGATATTATCCGTATACGATCAACATATGATCGATAGCAGCGCTAAGCTCAAAATGGAATTAATCCGGAATATGTCATCGGCAATGATGTGGAGAACAACAATTTTATCCATCAGAGATATGGGAATAGAAGAATTTGCAGAAGTTGGTCTGGATGGCGGATTAACAAAAATTTCAAGATTAATTGATCTGGATTTGCAGTTTACAACAATCAAAAAAATCAACCGTGAAGAAAGATTTCAAAGGGTGTAGAATTACCAAATAAAAATAAAAGACAGGAGACCAAGGATGAAATTTTGGAATGCGGAAATAGAATGTATGGAACGAAAGCAGCTGCATGAACTGCAACTTCATCGATTAAAACAAACCGTTAAAAATGTAGCCGAACATGTACCGTATTATGCGAGAAAAATGACGGAAAAAGGAATTTCTGCAGCTGATATCAACACCCTGGATGATCTAAAAAATCTTCCATTTACAGATAAGGAGGATTTGCGAAAAACCTATCCATTTGGTATGTTTGCTTCCCCCTTGGAGGATATTATCCGGGTACATGCATCAAGTGGAACAACTGGTAAACAGACAGTAGTAGGGTATACCAGAACTGATATTGAAAACTGGTCTGAAAATATGGCTCGCTGTCTGATTATGGCTGGAGTAAAAAAGGATTCAAGAATACAAAATTGTTATGGCTATGGGTTGTTTACAGGTGGGCTGGGAGTGCACTATGGGGTTGAGCGGGTTGGTGCAATTGCAATTCCGGCATCTACCGGAAATACCGAAAGGCAAATAAATATGCTGAGAGATTTCAGAAGTACCTGCATATGCTGTACACCGTCCTATGCTTTATATCTTGCCGATACTATGAAACAGATGGGGATAAAAAAGCATGAACTAAGTCTTACTTCCGGTATTTTCGGAGCTGAGCCGTGGACAGAGGAAATGAGGCAGAAGATTGAATCCCAGCTAGGATTAAAAGCATTTGACATCTACGGTCTGAGTGAAATTATGGGGCCTTCTGTTTCTCAGGAATGTGCTTGTCAAAATGGGTTACATATTTGGGAGGATAGTTATATTGCTGAAGTAATTAATCCAGACACGGGGGAGGTACTTACGGAAGGTAAACCTGGCTGTCTGGTGATTACAACCATTAACAAAGAAGGAATTCCTCTGATCAGATATAAAACCGGAGATATCTGCAGTCTGACTAAAGAACCATGTGATTGCGGCAGAACTCATACCAGGATGACAAAACCAGTTGGAAGAACTGATGACATGTTAATTATCCGTGGCGTTAATGTATTTCCCACCCAGATTGAATCAGTACTGTTGAATTTTACTGAAGTCAGTCCCCATTATCAGATTGTAGTTGATCGTATTAATAATCTAGATCATTTAAACATTAACATCGAACTTAATGACTATATTTTGCCCGGATATCCAAATAATCTGGATCAATTAAGCTCTTTGGTTACCAAAAAATTGGAGAGTGTTATTGGAATTGCAGCTAAAATTAATATTGTTGAGCCTCAAAGTATTAAACGCAGTGAAGGTAAGGCAGTCAGAGTAATAGATAATAGAAGGATACTGCTATCAAAACCAATAGGGGGAAACAGCATACTATATGAAAAAAATATTATCAGGCAATGAAGCAGTTGCCCGGGGTGCCTTTGAATATGGTATAACCGTGGCAACTGGATATCCGGGAACACCCAGTACGGAAATTACCGAAAACATAATTAAATATAAAGAAATTAATGCAGAATGGTCACCAAATGAAAAGGTTGCAATGGAGGTTGGTATAGGTGCTTCGATTGCGGGGGCAAGAACTCTTGTTTCAATGAAGCATGTAGGACTTAATGTGGCCGCAGACCCTTTTATGTCGATTTCTTATCCAGGTGTCAATGCTGGTTTAGTTATTGCTGTTGCTGATGACCCAGGTCAGCATAGTTCACAAAATGAGCAGGATACCAGATATTTTGGTATCGCTGCTAAGATTCCGGTAATAGAACCATCTGACAGTGCAGAATGTAAAGAATTTGTTGGTCATGCACTGAACATCAGTGAAGCGTTTGATACTCCCGTTATCCTAAGATTAAGCACAAGAGTTTCACATTCCAGAAGTATTGTCAAATTAGAGAATAATCAGAGCCCATCTTTAAAAAATTATCAGCAGAATCCCAATAAATACATTGTTGCTCCCGCAGTGGCAAAAAAACGCAGAGTGGTAGCAGAAGATCGATTAAGGTCACTTGAAAAATATGCGGAAATAACTGCACTAAATCAAGTGGAATATAAAAATCTGGAGTTTGGCATTATCTCCAGCGGAATTGCCTACCAATATTCAAAAGAAGCATTTCCAGATGCGTCTTTTTTAAAGCTTGGAATGTCTTATCCATTGCCTGAAAATAAAATAACTGATTTTATTAAAAAATGTAAAAAAGTATATGTTATCGAAGAGTTAGAGCCTGTCTTTGAGGAAAAAATCAAGACATGGGGGTTGAACGTAATCGGCAAAAAAGTTTTTCCCACTATTGGAGAATTAAATACGGAGATAATCAGAAATGCCATATCAGGTGAAAGGATCCAATCAATTGAAACAGATCTGACAACAGACATTCCTGCCAGACCCCCGGTTTTATGTCCTGGCTGCCATCACAGGGGTGTTTTTTATGTGCTCAAAAAGTTAAAGTTGCACGTCATGGGGGATATTGGCTGCTATACGCTGGCTGCATTCCCTCCATTAAATGCCATGGATACATCCATTTGCATGGGAGCCAGCATCGGTATGGCTCTGGGGGCAGAAAAAGCGCGGGGAACAGATTTTTCTAAAAAAACTGTGGCGGTTATTGGTGATTCAACTTTTATTCATTCAGGAATAACAGCATTAATTGATGTAGTTTACAATAAGGGCAATGTAACGGTTATATTGCTTGATAATCAGACCACTGCAATGACTGGAAACCAGGATCATGCTGGTACAGGTTATACAATTCGAGGCGAAGAGAGCAAAGCAATTGATTATCGTTCTCTGGCAGACGCAATTGGAATCAAACGAATTCAGACTGTAGATGCTTATGATCTTATTAATCTGGAAAAAATAATAAAAACAGAAACGCAGGTGGAAGAACCATCCCTGATTATAACCAAAAGACCTTGTGTATTATTGAATCGGAATTCTGAACACATACAGCCTCTTAAAGTAAGTGATTGCAAAGGCTGTAAAGTTTGCCTGACCATTGGCTGTCCTTCCATATCCTTTAAAAACAACAAGGCTGAAATAAATTCAGCTTTATGTATCGGATGTGGACTCTGTGCCCAGGTATGCAGCTTTCAGGCAATTAGAAAAAACGTCTCAGTAGGAGGTAATCAGCCATGAATATTCTGATATCAGCAGTGGGTGGACAAGGTGCGTTACTAGCCAGCAAAATACTTGGTACACTGGCACAAAAAAAAGATTTGGAAGTTAAAATATCTGAAGTACATGGAATGTCTCAAAGAGGAGGAAGTGTAATTACTCACGTACGAATTGGTAAAAATATCTATTCACCTGTTATAGAAAAGGGCAGTGCGGATGTAATTTTGGCATTTGAATGGTTAGAAGGTGTACGCTATATTGACTGGTTAAAATCTGACGGCTCACTAATTGTCAGTACTCAGAGAATTGACCCAATGCCAGTTGTGACTAATTCTGTGCCATATCCTGAAAAGATGGAGGAAAGACTGAAGAAATTACCAATCAACCTTTATACAGTTAATGCTTTGGAATATGCACAGAAAGCAGGCAGTATTAAAACTGTTAATGCTGTCTTATTAGGAGCATTGGCTGCAATTACAGATACAAAAAAAGAGATCTGGTTTGAAGCTATAAGGGAAAATGTCCCCTCTCGTTTGATTGAAATTAACTTAAGAGCTTTTGAAATGGGGTTAATGTCAAAATAAATAATTGTTGCTTTCCTTATTATATGGTAGAATATTTCCATTGAATGAAGGAGGGATCGTTATGAAGCGACCGGAAACTGACCTCCATCTGCATCTGGATGGGTCATTATCGATTGATGTGGTAAGACTTTTAGCAGCGCAGATTGGATATGATTTTGAAGGACAGGATATAAAGGATAGTGTATCAGTGGGGGA
>SVDS01000263.1 GCA_015057715.1 Paenibacillaceae bacterium | reverse complement strand
AGATATGTTATTAACTATATTTTTAGTGGTTGTGATATGCGCAGCAGTCGCACTTATGATGTTTGCCGGAGTTGCATTTATTCAGGACACAAAGCTGTTTTCATCAGCACCAAAAGAATTTAGGGAAGTATTAGAGCCAAGGGATAAGGAGCTGTTTTATGGAGCCAAGGCTATAGGATGGATGCTAATGATTTTTAGTGTAGTAATGATAATAGGAGCATTGGTCATCTCTGTTTGGGACGGCTTTAGATGTGAATATTCATTTTGGCAATTCTTTTTGCGCTTTATAATGATTTTCACATTATATAAGCTCTTTGACATGATCTGCATTGACTACTTTCTTTTGCTAAAGTTTCATTTCTTTCAGTTTTATTTCCCGGAAATTGAAAGCGTAAGCCACGGCAGGAAGTATGGATTTAACATAAAAAGCCAGTTACTTAAGCTTTTGGTTGTATTTCCAGCAATCTCTGCTTTGGCAGCTTGGATATGTACATTGTTTAAATAAGTGGCTTAGGTGGGAGGTAAACGATGAAGTCAAAACAAAGAATATTGTTTGGGTGTTATGCAATGGTACTTGCTATTATTGGGGACTATCTTCTTGGATACGGTACAATTGGCACAACATCAGATCCGGATGCCTATATGGGAATATCCTGGAATGTGGCTCCTGATTGGAGATACACAGTATCATCAATTCTCGGTTTTTTGTGTGCGGCGATGTTTGCTTATGCTGCAACGGAACTGATGAGGGTTATGGAGAACGAATATAATTTAAAGGATTCCAAACTATATAAGCTTTTCAAGGTTGCCAACTGGGGAGGAATTCTGTATTTTGCCTTTATTCATATAGGCATATGCATTCTTCCTGTTGTTTTTAATGCAGGAGTGGAAGCAACGGGGAATATTGAAGCAGCAGTTGGTATGACGATTAGGGTTCTAAAAAGCGAACTTATTCCATTGTTAGCAGGTTTTGTGGTCTGCGATTTGTTTGTGACTATAGGATGGGGTGGAATGGTTATTAAGGGTATGCTTCCTGTTAAAAAATGGATGATTATATGCTGCCCTGTTTTTGGCGTACTTTTCGGAAACTTACTTAATTTGATATCAGAGGGGTTGGACTCTGGGACAGAATCACTGGGGTGGCTCATGTTGTATTTGGTTTGTGCACTAACTCTTACAGATAAGAAAAGGGAGGACTTGAAAAGTGTTAAAGAATTATAACAAGGATGGGCAAAAGCTACCGTTATTTGGAATAGGGCCATATATGATCTTCGGGATGGGATTGACCACACTGGCAGGTATCATACTGTTTGGATATGTGCTTAAAATCGGGATATTGGATATGCCCTGGATAATGGTATTCAGGATTATGGGTGCCTTACTGATAATATTAGGCATATTTATATGGTTTATCGGTGCGGTTCGTTCAGATATGGATAATCATATAGAGAGCAATAAGCTTAAGACAAACGGAATATATGCATGGGTCAGAAACCCAATGTACAGTGGCTGGTGGATTGCCTTTATAGGCATCACCCTTATGTGGCATAACGTATGGATGCTTGTCCTGCCGGTGATAAACTGGATCATTATGACGATTACCCTTATTAACTCAGAAGAGAAGTGGCTTTCGGATTTATATGGTGCTGAATATGAGACATATAAGACTAAGGTAAATCGCTGTATTCCGTGGAAACCCTGCCGGGACAGAGTCTACAAAACGGATATTGGATATTAGAAAGAAATCTGATTACTATATGGTGTATGCTGCTTGGAAGCTTTCTTTGTTTTACTTTTGCCGAACTTATTTATAAAACATACAGGTAAAACAGGCAGGCTAATCACACAGTATTTCTGTGATATGTGTGATTAGAGAGGCAATCATGTCTTGAAAGTTTTCTTTGATGAACGCATTTTTAGTGGCAAAGCAAGGAAAACTTCCAGTCATTGTTTCTACAGATGCAAAGCTTAAAAAAGACAAGTATGCACATATCGGAATGCAGCATGTGAATACAAGAACTTTAGGAGAAAAAAGCTTTATGTATGATCTTGTAAGAGAAGCATAATTATGATAGCGGTATTGACAAAGAAAAGTTAATAGCATTAACCAGGGAGCTGGATTTACCAAAAGATAAGACTGTCACAAATGCGAAAATCATACAGTTCATGAAAGAAGAGTTTCTTACTTATGGTTATGAGAAGGCATCTCTTAATTGTATTTCTGCAAAAGTCGGAATTACATTAAAGTAGTCCCTATTTTTTTAAATGCAGTTAGACGTAACTAACAATAGAGGTTATAATGTCATTATATAAGAGTATGGAGGGCAAAAAATGGGATTATTCAAGGATTACGTCAATCAAACTAGAAAACCTGAAGGCTTTCTTGGGAAGATGATGGTAAATGGCATGAATGGTGGACATGCCAAAATGGCTGATTGGGGCATGTCACATCTTAAAACAATTGGGCCAGGACAGATAGTTGATATTGGATGCGGAGGAGGAAGAAATGCGGGAGAATTGCTTAAGAAATATTCCAGAGCACATGTTACCGCTATCGATTATTCCGATGTTTCAGTAAGTAAAGCATCCGTATACAATGCCGATGCCATAAAAAATGGGAGATGTGAAGTAATGCAGGGGGATGTTTCTGCGCTGAATCTTCCTGAGGAAAAGTACGACCTGGCAACAGCATTTGAAACTATTTACTTTTGGCCAGGATTAAAGGAGTGTTTTGCACAGGTGGCAAAGGTCTTAAAACCTGGCGGAATATTTATGATAGTAAATGAGTCGGACGGAACTGATGAGACCAGCCTTAAATTTGAAAAGATAATTGAAGGAATGAAATGTCATACTGTTGAGGATATAGAGGAGGCACTAAAAAGTGCTGGGTTTAGTGAGGTCAAATCTGACCATCATAATAACAAACCATGGATAACGGTTATTGCAAGGAAGTAAGAATCTTTAGTAAGTAAGGTCTTATACTGAGCCATCATTATATTACTATAAATATCATTATGGTAATATAATGGTGGCTTTTTGGTAAATAAAATTATTTGTATCACTGTGAAGGGTTTATTTATGGAGGATACAATAATATGTTGGATAAAGAAAGTGCACAAAAAATAGAAAAGCGCACCGACAAGCTGCTATCGCAAATGACGTTGGAGCAGAAAATAGCCCAGCTCCAATGTTTTATGACTATTGGGTCTAAAAAACAAAGGCATGGATTATCCCCGGAACAGAGGATATGATGCCGTACATCTACGGAAAAACGCTGATCGGCAAGTGGGTGTTTACAGTTATTGGATTTCCGGTTTTGGCAGTGCTCATTGCATGGGTGGCTTCAAGGATTTAATTTCAGTATATATGACAATAGAGAGGTGGATATGAATTTTCTATTTGTAGCACTTGGCGGTGCCTTGGGTGCAGTTGTGCGATATGCAATAAGTCTGATTCCTGTTAAGACAGATTTTCCGATATTAACTCTGATTACAAATATCTTCGGTGCAATACTAATTGGATTCGTTGTTGGCATTACCAGTAATCGAGAAAGGGTATCTGATAATAAAATTTTGAAATTCAGTTAAACAGCATATTGTTAACAGTTTTTTACTGCCCGGTTTGAATGCCGGGCGGTAATT
>SVDS01000262.1 GCA_015057715.1 Paenibacillaceae bacterium | reverse complement strand
ATGATTCATTATTCAGAAATCTTTGGTTTAGAAGATCTGGCCAACATATTTTATTTAGACAAAAGCTATTTAAGCCGTATATTTAAAGAAGTTACTAATTTTACTGTCAATGAATTTATTAACTGCCAGAGAATCGAACAAGCCAGAATTCTGCTTCTTGATGAGAAACTTACCATGGAAGACATTTCGCAGAAACTGGGTTATGAACGGCTGTCTTACTTTGACCGTGTTTTTAAAAAATATACGGGTTTATCCCCTCTGCAATACCGAAAATCCAAGAAATATAATGATGTTTAGTCAATTTAGTGCAAATTAAAGGTTTTTTTTGATGTATTGGGGCATTCCTCCAAATGTATTGTGATTGTTTCTGTTTAATAGTAAAATGTAACCATACAAAAACAAATCCGGATTTTATAATTGGTACATTTACACAATATTATCTACATAGCAATCACAATTAGGAGGAACTATGAAAATCAAACAGCTTACTGCCCTGTTTTTATCTGGTCTGATGACTTTTTCTCTTGCCGGCTGTTCCGGAAGTAAAACTGCCGCTTCTGCTGAGTCCGTTTCTAAGGATACAGGAAATCAGATCACTCTACGAATGGCCTGGTGGGGTTCTCAGACAAGACATGATGCTACAAACAAGGTGATAGAACTCTACGAATCACAAAACCCCAATGTTCATATTGAAGCAGAATTTTATGATTTTGACAGTTACTTTACCAAGCTGGATACTCTGGTAGCCGCTGACGATGTGTGGGATATCTTTCAACTGGGAGGAAATTTCCCAAAATACATCAAAAATATAGAACCACTGGATGGTTACATAAAAGACGGAATTATTAATACCAGTGATACGACCGAAAATTTTCTGGCAACAACAAAGGACAACAACGGTTCTCAGATTGGAATATCCATTGGTACCAACACCTATGGAATAGCTTACGATCCGGAGTTATTTCAAAAAGCCGGCTTAGCCGAACCTGAGAATGACTGGACGTGGGATGACTGGAAAAAGGACTGTATTACCATAAAAGAAAAACTTGGTATCTACGGTAGTTCAAAGATTGACCATTTTATAGCAGGTGTAACCATGCGTGCCTCTCAGACAAAAAAAGATGCAAATTTCTTTAAGAAAACCAATGATGGCATCGAATCAGAAGATCCGGCACCCTTTGCAGATTACTTAAAAATGATCAAAGAACTGACAGATGACGGTGCCTATCCCGATGCGGGGGCTATCAAAGAAATTAAGGACATAGAAGGCGATTATCTGGTTACCGGGGATGCAGCAATGACATGGGTTTCCTCCAATCAGGTTTCTTCCATTGTTCATTCCTCCGGCAGGAATATTAAAATAGCACCAGTACCAAGATTAACGAAAAATGGGCCTTATGGAATGGGAGTTCAATCTTCCCAGCAGCTTTGTATCTCCAGTAATTCCAAAGCAAAGGAAGAAGCCGCTAAATTTATTAACTTCTTTGTCAATGACATAGAAGCAAATAAAATATTAAATGGAGAACGTGGAGTTCCTATTATGTCAAAAGTAAGAGAAGCTGTCGTTTCCCAGGCAGATGACTCTGGTAAAATAATTTATGACTTTGTTGATAAAATAGGAAATTTTCCAAAAGAAAACAGTAATGTTATAAGCCCTGATCCAAAAGCTGAAATAGAAGACCAATATAAGCTTCTGATTGAAAAAGTACAATATGGTGATGTAACACCAGAAGATGCTGCAAAACAACTGCTGGATTTTTCCAAGTCAAAATTTCAGCATTAAGGATCATTAAGAGGCAGGTAAGGATTCTCTTTGCCTGCCTTTCCTATGGAAAAAAGGAGGTAATAATCAATGAACGAATTAAAAACCAACTGGAAAAAAATCCTCTATCATAATAATACCGTAGGTTACATTTTTTCCTTTCCCTTTCTTTTCGGATTTTTTGCATTTACTTTAATTCCAGTTCTGGTATCTGTGTATTATTCTATGACCAACTACAAATTGGGGCAAAGTCCGGTATTTATAGGACTTGAAAACTATAAAAACCTATTCTCAGATGACCGTTTCATAAATTCAGTAAAAGTCACCCTTATTTACGTCATCACTTCCGTTCCATCAAAACTGATATTTGCCCTTTTTATTGCATATCTTCTGACTCAGAAACACAGTGGTGTAACATTTTACCGGTCTCTCTATTATGTACCCTCCCTGATTGGAGGAAGCATAGCTGTGGCACTTGTCTGGAAAACCATTTTTTCAAGAAAAGGACTGGCAAATACCATACTTGCCTATTTTGGTGTTCCAAAACTATCCTGGCTGGGTGAACCTCATCTGGCAATGGGAATCCTTGTTCTCATGTCCGTCTGGCAATTTGGATCATCTATGATTATTTTTGCCGCCGGGTTAAAAGAAATATCTCCAACTTATTACGAGGCCGCTGAAATTGATGGTGCAAACAAATGGCAGCGCTTTAAAGCAATTACACTCCCCTGCCTCTCTCCCATTATTTTATATAATCTGATTATGCAAACCATAACTGCCTTCATGGCTTTTACCCAGGCTTTCGTCATCACCCAGGGCGGCCCCAACGATTCCACGAATTTCTATGCTCTTTATGTTTACAATCATGCCTTCAAATGGTCCAATATGGGATACGCCAGTGCCATGTCCTGGGTCATGCTGGCTTTAATAAGCATTATTACATTCCTGCTTTTTAAGACATCAAAATTCTGGGTATTTACAGAAGCAGACCAATAAGGAGGATCATAACATGACAAACAAACATAAAATACAGGCTTCTGTCTATCATTTTTTCGTCTGTGTTCTTGGATTGATGATGATTTATCCGGTTCTCTGGATGGTCAGCGGTTCACTTAAGAATAATGCAGAGATTTTAAATGGAGGTATGAACTTAATTCCACCCCAATGGAGATTTTCTAATTTTTTCACTGGTTATCAGGGTTTTGGCGGCATTACCTTTCAAACATTTTTTTCCAATTCATTTTTTGTTGCATCTGTATCCACTTTGGCAACGGTTTTATCTTCATCCTGTGTTGCCTATGCCTTTTCCAGGGTGAGTTTTAAAGGGCGAAACATCTGGTTTATGTCCATGATCTGCACCATGATGCTCCCATCCCAGATAATTCTGGTGCCCCAATATATTATTTATAACAAACTTGGTTTTGTAGGAACTTATCTCCCACTCATACTGCCCCATTTTTTCGGTCAGGCTTTTTTCATCTATCAGATGATGCAATTTGGTTCCGGAATTCCAAAAGACCTTGATGAAGCTGCCATTATAGATGGGTGCAGTAAATACTCAATATTTACCAGAATTTTTTTGCCTCTTTTAAAACCATCCATTGTAACCACCGTTATCATTCAGTTTTACTGGAAATGGGATGATTTCATGTCTCCCATGATTTATTTAAGCAAACCCCGGATGTATACCGCATCTGTGGCAATAAAAAATTTTGCAGATTCCACCTCCACAACCGATTATGGAGCAATGTTTGCCATGTCCACACTTTCATTGATACCAGTATTTTTGATCTTCTTATTTTTTAACCGTTATCTGGTGGAAGGGATCAGCGGAAGTGGAATCAAAGGTTAATATACATACAGAGAGGAAAAAACGTGAATATCCAAACCAGTGTATCATTTCAGAC
>SVDS01000261.1 GCA_015057715.1 Paenibacillaceae bacterium | reverse complement strand
GCTTCATCAAGGATTAATGCAATGACCTGAATGGTCTTTCCAAGTCCCATATCATCAGCCAGTATTCCGCCAAATCCATATTTATCCAGAGTCTTAAGCCAGCGGTATCCTGTCTTTTGGTATCCTCTAAGCACAGATTTAAGGGAATCCGGTATCTCAAAATCGCTGTCCTCTACGGATTTCATCCCCCGCACCACTGCTTTGTACAGCTGGTCCCTGTATAATGTTATGCCGCTTTCCTCTTTAAAAAGACCATCCAGATAAAGAGCCCTGTATTTAGGCAGACGGAAATTTTTATTCTCCAGCTCACCTGGATTCAAGCCCAGCCCCTCAACAAGCTTTGCGATGGTAATGAGACCATTATCCTCAAGATTTACGAATTCCCCGCTTTTTAGCCGGTAGTACTTCTTTTTTCTGCTGTATTCGGATAAAAGCCTGGCGAAATCCTGACCGGTTAATTCACCTGCCTCCACATTAAGCTCAAGCCAGTTTCCTGTACTTTTTACACCCACAGATATTTTAGGGGGCGGAAGCACTTTCAGTTTTTTAAATGATTCAGAAAAATAAACCTCTCCTACCGTCATGAATTCTCTGATTCCTTCTGTAAGAAGACGGTATACTGCTTCTTCGTCATCCCTAATCGCCGGATAATCTGATTCATATTCCCTGTATTTAAAATACTTTGTGATCATCTGGCTGATACGGAATTCCCCCGGAACATCTCTGCAGACGGTTCGGGGCAGTTTTTCATCTTCAACGGGCTGAAAGGAATAGCTGCCATAAGAAAGGGTTGGACGTAAAATCAGCTTGCTGGGACTATCGCTATCAAAATCAAACCTGGCTCTAAGTTCCTCCGGTTTAAAAGACTCCAGATCAAGGCTGCCCGAATCAATGGTGCAGTAAGAAGCGATCCTTTTTAATACCCGTTCATAAAAAAGAGGCATATCCTTATTATTAATTACGGTTTCGCACTCCATGCCATAACCGCTCATCATCTGGTCTAAAAAAACGCCAAGGGTCTCACTGCAAGGCTGGTCACAGCAAGACAGATTTTTTAAATCTCCAAGGTACAGACGGTTTTCTCCCTTTACGACCAGGAGCTTCTTGTCTATGGATATACGGACTCCATCTCTTCCCTCACGGACCGCCGTCACAGTCAGATCCGGATTACGCCCGGAGATCTTAAGCTGTCTCTTCTCCCCTCTGTGATCCTCAAACTCCAGAGTCGTGCCTTTCATAATTTCAAAGAACCGGTCTCTTGCCGTCTTACTTAAGTTTAAATAACGCATGACCGGACGTGCAGAAAAGGAGCTTTTCTGCATCTGCTCATACTGTTCGCAATATCCGTTAATGGATTCCAGCAAAAAGTCCAGAAGTGGACGGCTCTCCTTTACAAAGACAGACCGGTTATGATAAAAAGCAAGATTTTTGCCATATTCCACATAAGTTCCATGATCCATGGCATCTGCAAACGCCGCTAAATCCTTAATCAGATAAAGGCGGTCCCTGCCAAGCTTTACTTCCAGCTTCACCTCTCTGCGGTTAACTAAAACGGATACCAGAAGGGAAATCTGTTCTTCCTGGCCCTCACTCATAATTCTGGCGACTTCCCCGTTGGTATACTCCCGGATCATGGCTCTCGCCTGGGCAGAAGTGGTAACCGGCTTTCCCTGATTCCCTGATTCCTGTTCTTCATAAGCCTTAAAAAGAGCCTGACAGTGAGGGCACATCCCACGGTAGGAATTCCCCTGAGCGCAGGAACAAGAGTAGTCAAATACCTGACTACCCTTGATATGAAGACTTGCTTTATATTCTTTTCCCTGATCTTCCACCAATGCCTTAACTCCGGTTTCACCCTTCCAAAAAGCATTGGCAGTTATCTGTGATACTTTCATAACCCCTCACATCCGTTCCATTTACATACGTTCCGGTGCTTCAATACCAAGTACTCCGATGCAGCCACTCAGCACATCCTTTGCCAGACAAATCAGACCGATCCATGAGGCCTGCTGTTCTTTATTCTCTTCTGTAATGATCTTTGTATCATGGTAGAAGCGATTAAATGAATTGGCTAATTCATAGACATACTGGCATATTTTATGAGGAGCCAGCTCCAGGAAAGAGCTTTCTGCCACTTCATTGTATCTGGACAGCTGGAGCATTAAATCTTTTTCTGCATCTGAGGCAGCGGGAAGAATCTTTTCCTCTCCCTGATACTTATCATCCAGAGTCTGGTATTTTGCCAGAATGGATTTGATACGCACAATGGTATAGAGGATGTAAGGACCTGTATTTCCTTCAAAGGATACGAACCGATCCATATCAAAGATATAATCCTTTGCAGCCTGATTGGATAAATCCCCGTATTTCAAAGCTGCCATACCCACGATTTTAGAAGTATCTCTTGCTTCTTCCTCGGAAACTGAACGGTTCTCCATAATCTTTTCATAGGCAGCCTGGCTGATATCGGAAACCAGAGTTTCCAGACGCAGCACGCCGCCGTCTCTTGTCTTAAATGGTTTTCCGTCTTTGCCGTTCATGGTACCAAAGGCAAGATGAGACATCTTTTTATCGGCATGAACAAAGCCTGCTTTTTTCGCCACACGGAACACCTGGGTAAAATGAAGTTCCTGACGTTTGTCTGTTACATAAATATACCAGTCCGGCTTTATCTCTTTCTCCCTTTCAATAATAGTACCAAGATCAGAGGTGGAGTATAACGCTGCTCCGTCGGATTTTCTGATAATACAAGGAGGCAGTTCCTTGGAATCTCCCTCCATGGCAACATCAACTACAAGGGCGCCCTGACTTTCGTAGGCAAGTCCTTTTTCGGTCAGTTCTTCAATCACCTGGGGAATATAGGGTTCCGCATCGCTTTCCCCCTTCCATAAATCAAAGTTGACATTGAGACTGCCGTAATTCATCTTTAAATCTGCCACGGAAACATGAATAATATGCCGCCAGATAGCACGATAGGGCGCATATCCATTTTGCAGTTTTAAAGTTGCTTCGTGGGCTCTCTTACTGAATAATTCGTCCTCTTTGGATTTTAAACTGGCCGCAGGATAAATCTCTTCTAACTCTGTGATGGTAAATGGGGCATCTTTTGGATATTCACCTTCAAATGATTCATCAAAGTAGGGAAGTTCCGGTTTTCTGTCTCTTAATTCTTCTATAATCAGGCCCATCTGAAGACCCCAGTCACCCAGATGTACATCACCGATGATGTTATGTCCCAGAAAACGGCCCATGCGCTTAATGCTTTCTCCAATAACAGCAGAGCGCAGGTGACCTACATGAAGTGGCTTTGCCACATTGGCGCCGCCGTAATCTACCACAATGGTCATAGGCTCATCTGTTTTTTCACAGCCGCACTGGTCCTCGCCTGCCATCTTGTTCATATATTCTGCCAGATAACCGGCATTGATCTTTAAGTTAATAAATCCAGGCATCACCGCTTCCACCGTTTCAAAAGCGTGACTTGCTAAAAGTTTTGACACCACTTCCGATGCGATATCAAACGGTTTCTTTTTATAAGCTTTGGCTGCCGCCATGGCTCCGTTGCACTGGTACTCGCAAAGATCCGGACGGTTGGATAAAGTCACCTTTGCATAAATTTCATCGTATCCGCAATCTGCAAAAGCTGTCTTCATCTCTGCCGTAATTAAATCAAGAATCTTCTTCATCGGTTT
>SVDS01000260.1 GCA_015057715.1 Paenibacillaceae bacterium | reverse complement strand
GATGTGTTTTGGAAGAAGTTTGCCGCCGTTTTCAGCGGCGAGGTATATCATACCAAAGCTTTCGACAAAAGTCAACAGTTTTTCTGATATTAATTATATTTTTTTTCATGGCTACAGAACCGGGTATTTTCCCCTCGTAAAAACGCCATTCCAAGTTGATTTCTCCTATAATAAAACAACCGGTAATGGTATATTTGCGGAATGCCTTATTATATTAACTAATCTGAAATATTTCCGAATGGAATTTACTGTAATACCGACCATCTATTGCTGTAAACTTCAGTACGCAGTAATCAGGATCATGAACCCCCTGGGGATAATAAATAGTATCTCCTTCTTTCCATATCATCTGTCTGCTCGTTGCGTCTTCCAAAACTTCCATGGTGCCTCTAACCATTACCCCACGAAAAAAACGCTTGTCACAAAAATAGATGCATGCATTTTTGTTTTCTCTGTATTGCCCCACTCTCATAGAAGAAGTATTTGTGGTAAAATAAAAGATTCTTATGCCCTCTCTCTTTCTGGGCGCAAGCATTGCCTTTGTATTGGGAAATCCCATATGATCCACTGAGCTTATAAAAGAAACACTTTGCTTATCAATCAGGTTACCAATCGTTTTTTCTGCATTTAACATTACTCCCACCTCCTTATAGTATTAAGATAACCCACTTTTAACATTTGGTAAATTACCCACTTTTTTGTAAGTAGTGTCAATCTATAAATCCATTTTCAATCAGAACATCTTTCATTCCATTTTCCAGCATCAGCTCAATCCCTACTTTTTGCATAATTGTGATGGCCTGCAGCAGTTCACGTCCACGGTCCGTTAACGAATATTCTACTTTCAGGGGATAACCATCAAAAGTCTGTTTTGAAATGATACCAAATGAGATCAGCTCTTTTAATTGCTCTAAAAGCATTTTCTGTGTGATTTTTTTAATACTATGTTCCAGTTGAGACAGGGATAAGGGCTCTTTTCCCAGTACCCATAATATAATAGGCTTCCATTTCCCCCGTGTGATATCGTGGGTAAGTTCCAACGGACAAGTATACTCTTCACGTACAATCAAACTGGTACCTCCTTAAAATTTCTATATATAATTATCTCATAAGATGGGAAATGAAAAAAGCCCCAAACCGAATTATTACTGTAATCCAGTCTGGAGCTTTACACAATCTTATCGTTACTCTGTATGAATTGGATCCACTGTTCTTCTACTCTTCTTAGGCTTTTCCCAAATCCATTCGATCAAGGAGTACCACCCCATACGGTTCCAGGCAGATTGTGTCCTTAACACTCTGACCACTGAACATTTCCTTATAATTACCATCAATCGCTGTCACCACTGGATATGCATTGTGATTCAGAATGAATAAAGCATTATTTTTACCATCTGACACCTCTACTGTTTCAACGCCTCTTATTGCATATAAATGAACTGGCAGCCCGGCAGCCTTTCCCAGGTATTTAGTCAGTCTGACCATCCCTTCTTCATCTAAGTCGCACCCCAGATAATACACTTTGCCCTCCCCAAAGGCATTGCGCGTAAAACAAGTCTTACCCGTGTAAAAATCATCAATATAGATTCCAAGACATTCTGCTGTGTCGGGTATTATAATATCGCACCAGAGGCTGGCCTTCCCTTCACCAAATACAGTGGATACCCTGGTCTGTTTCTGAAACTGCGGATCATAATCATGTACCCTGGTACCTGTCAGCTCTTTTAAGGAGCCCGGAACCGTATCCATAAGCATATTATTATAACTGTCTTTTATCCCGCTTCGGAATGTGATCAGCAAATGACCGCCTTGTCTGACGTACTCAGTTAAATTTTCTTTTTCTATATCATTCAGCATAACCAGCGCAGGCGCCAAAACCAGGGAATAGTTCTTTAAATCTTCACCCGGTCTGACAAAATCCACTGCCAGTCCCATTTCATAAAATGGCTTGTAAAAGCAATACAACAGTTTATCATAATCGAAGCCCTCCACATGTCTGTGTATGGAATGGCTCCACTCACAGTCAAATGATTTGATGATAGCTACTCTTGCTTTTGGCTGTAGGGCTCCGTAGATTCTGCTTAAACGCTCCATTTCATTTCCCACTCTGGAGATCTCCTCCAGTCTGCGGTTTGGTTTTCCATCATGATTTAGTATTCCGTGCCAGTTCTCTTCTGTGCCGAACGGACAGGCTCTCCACCGGAAATAAACAACCGTATCCGCACCATTTGCAACAGACTGATAGGTCCACAGCCTGAGTTTGCCTGGTGTAGGAGTGGGACCCATTTTGCTCCAGCCACATGGTCCGCTTTGCTCTTCCATGACCCAGTATGGCTGTTTTTTATAGCTTCGCATCAGGGCATGATCCTTTGATACGCCTGCTGCCTCAGCAATTCCCCATTGAAACTCAATATAATTGTCATAGCTGACAAAGTCCAGCTTTTCAGACATTTTATAATAATCAATACCGGTTCCTGAATTGATTGATGCATCTAACATATTTGTAGTAATGGGTTTGCTGCTGTATGTTCGTATGACCTGCACCGTTTCATCCATAAAACTGATTACTGAATCACTGGAGAATCGATAGTAATCCAGCAGTAATCCTGGATTCTGCCCCTGTGTATCATGGCAGGTATCATAGCAGGCTCCTGCTTTTGGAATAATTACTTCATCAAAGCTGTTATAAATCTGACTCCAGAATACCGTTCCATATTTTTTATTTAAACAATCAATGGATCCATATTTGTTTTTCAGCCAGTTACGGAATTTTTCCGCGCATTTGGAACAATAACATCTGGTGGTATTGGCCCACCCCAGTTCATTGTCTGCCTGCCATGCCTCTAAAGCAGGGTGGGTTCCGTAATGGGAAGCGATTTGTTCCACCATCTTTCTGGTTTTTTCCCGGTATATGCCGCTGTTGAAGCAATAATGCTTTCTGGTTCCAAATATTTTCGGATTACCGTGAATATCTTCCTGATAGATTTCTGGATATTTATCTGCCATCCATTTTGGAGGCGTTGCAGACGGAGTGCATAAAACTACTCTGATTCCATATTGATGAAAGAAATTCAGAACTTCATCCATCCATGAGAAATCGTACCGGTTCTCTTCCGGCTCATACAGGCTCCAGGCAAATTCTCCTACACGAATCAGTTTTATATTTGCTTCAACCATCATCTGTGCATCTGTTTTCCATCTGTCCCTGTCCCAATGCTCCGGGTAATAATCTGCTCCAATCCTCATAGTTTCATCTCCTAATCATGAAAAAGCAATTCTTATAAACTACCGCTTTTATAATTAAAACCGGAATGATATCTGATGCAGTGCTTCTTTACAGCTGCAATTTCCAATATAAGCTATGTAGCCGATATTTTCTTCCACAAATTCATCTTTTTTCTCATCAAAGTAAGACATGGATTTCTTTGTAAAAGACAGGCTCACCTGTTTTGTTTCCCCAGGACTTAAGTTTATTCTTTTAAAGTCTCTTAAAACCTTAACCGGACGGTCCACAGCGCTGCCTTCCCATCCCCCATAGAGCTGAAGAACTTCTGCGCCTGCAACATCACCGGTGTTTTTTATATTGACGGTCACTTTTACTGTATTATGGAATACCTCTATCCTTGGCTCGTCTGTTTCAAAGGTTGTATAGGAAAGTCCGTATCCAAATGGATACAGTACCTTCCGGTCTTCTTTTTCCATTTTACAGTAACCATGGTAATATTCATATTCCGCATAAGTGCAGTCAGGATCAAAGAACGGATAATCA
>SVDS01000259.1:2327-3785 GCA_015057715.1 Paenibacillaceae bacterium | reverse complement strand
TTATATCTTCCAGAAGCTTTCTTGCATTTCCCAGTCCATGGGCAACAGCAATATTGATATCCTGGTCATTGATCTTCACCACAGCTTCCCTGATTCCCTCGAATCCCCTGAGTTCATGGAACTCTACTTCTTCAAGAGTTTCATTGGTAAGCCATTCGTATGTGGTCCGCAGGGCTGCCTCGATGACGCCGCCGGTTGTTCCAAATATAACTGATGCACCGGTAGATTCTCCCAAAGGTTCATCAAATTCTTCATCCTTTAAATTCATCAGGTCAATATTTGCCTCTTTTAACATATCACCCAATTCTCTTGTAGTTAATACTGCATCCACATCCTGCATATCATCATGCATAAGCTCCGGTCTGGCAGCTTCATACTTTTTGGCCAGGCAGGGCATAATGGAAACCACAAAAATATTTTTAGGATCAATCCCCATCTTTTCTGCATAGTATGTTTTGGCGATCACACCAAACATCTCATGGGGGGATTTGCAGGTTGACGGAATATCAAGCAGATCATTGAACTGATGTTCAAAAAACTTAACCCAGCCTGGACAACAGCTTGTAAGTATGGGAAGCCTGCCCCCATGCTGCAGCCTGTGAATGAATTCCGCCGCTTCTTCCATAATCGTAAGATCTGCTGCAAAATCTGTATCGAAAACTTTATCAAATCCCATCATTCTGAGGGCAGCTACCATTTTCCCTGTAACCACAGTCCCTGGCTCTGCTCCGAATTTTTCCCCAAGAGCCACCCGCACCGCAGGTGCTGTCTGAACAATGACGAATTTGTCTTTCGCATTCAATGCTTCCCAGACATTGGGGATATCATTTACTACAGTTAATGCAGCTGTCGGACACACTGAAACACACTGACCGCAAAATACACAGATGGATTTATCCATAGGTAAATTAAGTGCTGGTGCGATAAACGTATCAAATCCCCGGTTAACGGCGGAATACACATGGACCGTCTGTACCTCATTGCACATGGTCTCACATCTTCTGCATAAAATGCATTTATCCATATTTCGGATAATTGCCTTACTTGAAATATCCTTTTCATGAGTTGCCCTTGCTCCATGAAACTTGATCCGGCGTATATCCAGTTCCGCTGCCAGTGACTGTAATTCACAGTTTAGATTCTTTTCACAGATCAGACAGTCTGTAGGATGATTGGACAATAATAGTTCCACTACCAATCTTCTTGCCTTAATACATCTTAAGGTGTTTGTTCTTACCACCATGCCTTCTGATACGGGAGTTGCACAGGAGGGGGCGAGATTTCTCCTTCCCTCGATTTCCACCACACAGACCCGGCAGGAAGCAGAGCCATTCACCGTTTTCACATGTTCCAGATTAAGGTAGCAGAGTGTGGGTATCCGAATATCCAGTTTCTTTGCAGCCTCCAGAATCGTTGTGCCTTCCTCCACTGCAATCGTTTGATTATTAATCGTAACAT
>SVDS01000259.1:0-2227 GCA_015057715.1 Paenibacillaceae bacterium | reverse complement strand
AGTATCTCCAGCATTCTTGTATTTCCAATCCGGCAGGGCGTACATTTTCCACAAGACTCATCCTTGGTAAACTCAAGGTAGAACTTTGCAATATCCACCATGCAGTTATCCTCATCCATGACAATCATTCCGCCAGAACCCATCATGGAACCGATACTGTTTAATGATTCATAGTCAATGGGGATATCTAAATTTTCTTTGGTGATGCAGCCACCAGATGGACCACCGGTCTGCACTGCCTTAAACTTCTTGTTATTCTTTATTCCTCCTCCGATATCGTAGATAACCTCACGCAGGGTAATGCCCATTGGCACTTCCACCAGCCCCACATTATTTACTTTACCGGCCAGAGCAAAGACTTTTGTACCAGGGGATTTCTCCGTACCGATCTTTTTGAACCAGGCAGGTCCTTTTAAAAAAATTGGAGGTATATTGGCAAAAGTCTCAACATTGTTCACACAGGAGGGTTTATCCCAAACACCTCTTTGAGCCGGAAACGGGGGTTTTGAACTGGGCTCCCCGCGCTTTCCTTCCACGGAATGGATAAGAGCAGTTTCTTCTCCGCAAACAAATGCACCGGCTCCATACCGTAATCCGATATTAAAATTGAATCCTGTGGAAAAAATATCCTCTCCCAAAAGTCCCAGTTTCCTTGCCTGCTTTATGGCTATTTCAAGACGGTTGATGGCAAGGGGATATTCCGCTCTGATATAAATATACCCATACTGGGCTCCTATGGCATAGCCTGCAATTGCCATTGCTTCAAGGACAGAGTGGGGATCTCCTTCTAATATGGACCGGTCCATAAATGCACCTGGATCTCCTTCATCTGCATTGCATATAATATATTTTTCATCCGACTGATTCTGTCTTGTATATTTCCATTTTAGGCCGGTGGGGTAACCGCCGCCGCCTCTTCCCCTGAGACCTGACTGAACGACTGTATCGATTACTTCATCGGGACTCATTTCCGTTAAGCATTTCGCCAATGCCTGATACCCATCTGCCGCAATATATTCATTAATATCTTCCGGATTGATAAAGCCACAATTCCTAAGTGCGATACGGATTTGCTTTTTATAGAAGGGAATGGATTTTTGCCCTTCTAATCGCTTTTTTGTATTTGGCTCCACATACAGAAGACGTTCCACCATACGTCCTTTTATCACATGCTCCGTGATAATTTCCTCTGCATCCTCTGGCTTTACCGTAACATAAAACACATTATCCGGATAAACTTTTAAGATGGGACCTTTCTCACAAAAGCCAAAGCATCCGGTAACCACCACTTCCACCTCATTGGTTATTTCGTGTTTTTTTATTGATTCCTTTAGCATCTTTACCAGCGTAAGGCTGTCGGATGCAGTACAGCCGGTACCTCCGCAGACCAGTAAATGCATTCTGAAGTTACTCATATGCCCTCCTCCTTATTCCATTTTTTCAAATGATTTATTGATAATTGCATTTTGCAGGAGGTGTCCATTTTTTATATGCTCGATCACAATTTCCCGTCCTCTGTTCTCGTCTACTTTTCCATATAGGACAGACGGCATTCCTTTGGAGATAACTTCCACCACCGGTTCCTGGGCACAATATCCGATGCAGCCAGTCTGTGTCACGGAAACATTGGCAAGTCCCTGCTTTGCAATTTCATCCAGAATGGCTTTCATGGTTGTTCTGGCACCGCTTGCAATCCCGCAGGTTGCCATTCCTACCCGGACTAAAACCTTATCCTCGGACTCAGCAGTGGACCGTAAGTCTAATTGATCAAGAGCTGCCTGTCTGATCTTTTTCAGTTCTTCTACTGTTTTTAACTTAGCCATCACGCTTCCTCCTGATATTCTTCAATGATTGATTTAACCTGACTCAGTTCTACCCTTCCATATACCTTATCATTGACCATTACAACCGGAGCAAGTCCGCAGGCACCAATGCATCGTAATCCAGATAACGTGAATTTTTTATCTTCTGTTGTTTCACCTGCCTTAATATTCAGGATCTTTTCAAATTCCCGCATAATGGCATCGGCACCTCTTACAAAGCACGCGGTTCCCAGGCATACATTGATCACATATTTCCCTCTTGGTTCTGTGGTAAAGTAAGAGTAAAAGCTAATGACACCAAATACTTTCGCACTGGGGATCTCTAGCTTTTCAGCAATATAAAAAATCACATCATTGGACAAATATCCATAGAGATGCTGAGCCTTGTGCAGTACCGCAATTAA
>SVDS01000258.1 GCA_015057715.1 Paenibacillaceae bacterium | reverse complement strand
AGAAGTATGACAGTCATGGTGGCGCAGGAGAAAACCAGACATGAGAAATAAGACTTCAAATGCAGTCCTCCGTTAAAGGAACGAAGGGGAATAAACAATAAAAAGAAGAGCAGGCATTCCACTTCCATATTAATAAAAAACGCAATACAGAGACTGCAGACCAGATTTAAAAACAGTTCCAGAAAGCTTTGAAAGCCATATAAATAAACATCATAATCTTCTTTCGAGATCACTTCTTTTTTAAGAATATAATTGGTTAATACAATGGATAACTTTTCCATATTACCATCCCCCTGATCAGTAATTTGTTATTTTTCCGGTTCCTGATATAAAATCACAACCGCTTTAAATATGTTTCCCTCAACCTGTGTGATGGCTTCCCCATTACAGGCAGCTACTGCCTGTTCAATGGAAAACAGGCCCAGGCCATGATGGGCGGGATTTTTCTTAGTGGTAAGAAAATGTTTCTGCCCGTCTGTGTATCGATCCCCTTCAAAGGTATTCCAGACAACAATGGAAAGAATCCCCTTCTGATAAGACATTTCCAGATCAATTTTTGGATGTCCGCTATTCATCTGGCGGCAGGCTTCCAGGGCATTTTCCAGCAGGTTTCCCAGTATAATGGTCAGATTTCCGTTTTGAAAAGGCATTACCGGCGGAATAAAAATATTGGTACAGAATTCTATATTTTGTTTTCTGGCAATGGAAGATTTATAATTCACAAGTGAGTCCACTACAATATTACCGCTGTGGGATATTTCATTAATTTTTTTTGAGGTTCCCTTTTCTAAAAAAGAAGTGAGATAAGTGGCAGCTTCTTCATTTTTTCCGGAATTAACCATGCCCAGTATGCTGACTAAGTGCTGCTTCATATCATGACGCAATAAACGTATTTCGGTGTTTTGGATCTCACGTTCTTCAGCCTGGCGGCTGCAAAGTTCTAATTGCTGTTCATATAGAAGGGTTTTTTTCTGATATTCAGAACTTGCTGCCAGAGACTCAAATACTTCGAAAATAATATAGTTAATAAACAGCAGTAAAATACCCGATATAAAGGAGAAAAGAACTTCATTCTCAGCCGTGCTGCTGATGAGAAAAATGTTATGCATAATGTAAATACTTCCGGCAGGAACCATAAGTAAAATCGCCATATACCGTAAGGAAATATCTCCTGTACTTTTATGCTGAAGACAGTGTCCCGTGACAATGGCAAAAACCATCATTACGATTTTTGAGATAATGGCTCCTGAGAGACCGGCTTTATCATCTAAATTCATCATATTTAAGATCATATGTATGATAATTTCCACAAGCATCCAGATTGCACAGATCAAAAAAGAGAATAAGGCACATTTTTTATAGCTTTCTGAATAAGAAATACTGGTTGCGAAAAAGACAAAGACCATGTTTAGCAAAAGGGTCAGTGCCGGGGGAATTCCACTTCCAATGCCCAGAAATAACTGAAAGAAATAATATGCGATCCAGATTAAATACGTTGTGGTTTTCTTCCACGAAGGCGCAAAAAACGCATTGATGCATTTCCGTATGACTAAAATATAAAAAAGTGAAAGAAAAGGACTGACAACGGTTGTTGAAAGAATTTTCATACTATTTCCCCCCCGCTTTCTTACTGGCCAGATCACATAACTGCTTCCGGATTTTCTTCTGCCTGTCTTCACTGATTTGCAGTGTGGTCGACTTTCCTCCGTTTTCAATTACAAGACTGGAAAAATTCATGGTGCTGACATAATCATAATTAACAAGATAGGATTGGTGTATCCGCAGGTAACGCTGCTTGTTTCCGGCTAACTCATTTTCTACATCGTTAAGCTTTCCATAAAAAAATTCCTCTCTGCCATCCTTTAAATAAATGTATACAACCCGGTTACGGCTTTCAAAGTAGACCACATCCTTTAAGGCTACTTTTTTAATTTCTTTATTAAAATTAAATTGGAAATAGACGTTATTTTCATTGATCCGCTCATATGCTTCTTTGAAATACCGGGAGAACTTCTCCGTATCAAGTGGTTTGGAAAGAAAACGAAACGGCTCCACCTCAAATAATTCTTTTAAATACTGTTCGTATCCGGAAATATAAATTAATAATGCAGTCTTATCAATCTCTCTGATGTGGCGTGCTGCCTCGATTCCGTTTTGCTGTGACATTTCTATATCAAGAAAGATCAGGTCAAATAAGTTACCAAGATGTACATATTTTGTCAGCATGGATCCATCAAAAAATACGTCAACTTCAATATCAATACCGTTTGCCAAAGCTTCTTCTTTGATTAAATTTTCTAACATTCCTGTAAACAGAACGTCGTCATCACAAATTGCTATTCTTAACATACGTACCCTTCCCCATTAAAACTATTTACTTTAGTTATGCAAAAATGAAACATCTATATCTTTATATCGTACGATATATTCCATTAATTAAAAGAGAGAAATAGGAGCTTTTGTCGCATTTTGTCTAATTGAACAAATTAAAAATTACCTGCAGGCTCGAAATTTCAACATGGTGTGATTTTTTCAATGGAAATATAATATTTTCTTATTGCACTAAAAATTATATCACATTTTAATATTGGAGGTAACAAAATTGAAACACTATCTGCTTTTCCTTATTTTTCTCTGTACCGTGTTTTTAATTGTAAATTTGATTCATCTCATACTGGAAAAATATAATAATCGAAAAACAAACAGAAAAATTTATGTAATAAATATGATGATGGCTGTTGTCATTTCCAATTGTATTGAGTGGAGTGAAATGCAGTTTGAGAGGAGAGCCGCATTTTTGGGAGAAAGCTTTATATCCCTGCTAAATCTTGTTAATATTTTGCTGTGTCTCGTTCTGGTGCTGTTCATGTTTTTTTTCAAAAGTGACAATGGGAGGATTCATGAGTATCAAAATCGGGAATAGTTACGAGCAGAGCCGTAATTTTTACAACTTGTCTTTATAGACCTGTTGTTTATGTATAATTGCATTATCTTAATGTCTTTATAATAATGGAGGTAGAAAGAATGAAAGGTAAAAGTAATATCGCAGCTAAATTCATGGAACAGGTAGCTAGAAAATCTGTGGAGCTGGCATCTGAGAGCAGATGCATGTATATCTATCACCAGCCTAAGATGCCGGATCTTAAGAAATTTAAGAAATAAGCACCAGGGCAACTATAATTACATAATTTTCTGCAGGACATGATATCCTTTGAAAAAGTTGGCTATAATTTTAACAGGACTTCCTCGAAGGGAACCAATCATGGAGGGCAGATAATGAGAATTCCAAAACACATCGGTATCATTCCTGATGGAAACAGACGTTGGGCTGTGGAGAATGGCATAAAAAAAGAAGAAGGGTATGATAAAGGTATCTCACCTGGAATGACCCTTTATCGTCTCTGTAAGGATCTGGGAGTAGAAGAGATGACCTTTTATGGCTTTACCGCAGATAATACCAAACGTCCGTCTGTACAAAGAGAAGCATTTTCCAAGGCTTGCGTAAAGGCTGTGGAGGTGTTGTCTAAAGAGAATGCACAGCTTCTGGTTCTTGGGAAAACTTCTTCGGCCATGTTTCCGGACCAGCTTAAACCATATACCAAAAGGGTGTGCTTTGGTACAGGAGGAATGAAAATCAACTTTCTCATCAATTACAGCTGGGAATGGGATTTGGGACTGTCAGACGGAACCATAGGTCCTGAGCTTAAAACTTCTGATGTATCCAGAATGGATTTAATCATCCGCTGGGGAGGAAGGAGAAGACTTTCCGGCTTTCTCCCGGTTCAGTCCGTTTATTCGGAT
>SVDS01000257.1 GCA_015057715.1 Paenibacillaceae bacterium | reverse complement strand
CACTTGATACTGTTAAGACTGATATCTTCCATCTGTCTTTTGCCGACTTTTACGGAACAGATTCCCGGGGACAGTATTGTTATACAATTAATTAATAAATAAAGCAGCAGGGCAGTCAGATAAGATGTAATTACTGGCTTCACTGCTGCTTTTTTATTTAAAAATAAGTTTTTTGATGTTTTATTCGGTTTAAGATGATAAATTCCATATAATTATATTTTTTATAAGTTATATCTTTTAATTTTATTTATATCTGCTTGAATTCAATTCATATAGGTGATAATATAAGTATCAAATATGATTAAGGAGGTCTTTCATCTATGATTAGCCGTGAATTATATATGAGCCGTATCCGCCCTTTTATCGGAAATGACCTTATTAAAGTTTTAACAGGCATCCGCCGAAGCGGAAAGTCCGTCATGCTGGATTTAATTAAGCAGGAGTTGATTGCCTCTGGTGTGAATGATAATCAATTTATTTCTATCAACTTTGAAAATATGAGCAACGCACACCTTTGTTTTGCAGAAGCCCTGCATCAGGAAATCTCTCAACGGATAAGTACAATCTCAGGTAAAGCGTACCTTTTTTTTGACGAGATTCAGGAAGTGACTCATTGGGAAAAATGTATTAATTCATTTCGCGTAGAATTTAATTGTGATATTTATATCACTGGTTCTAACGCCAGGCTGCTTTCAGGAGAGCTGGCCACATACCTTGCAGGTAGATACGTGGAATTTGTAATTTATCCTTTCTCCTTTGGCGAATTCTCAGAGCTGTATCATACTATCTTTCCTGATTCAGATTTAAGAGCAATGTTTACCCAATACCTTACCAGTGGGGGGATGCCGTATTTGAGCAATCTCCGATATGCCGAGCAGCCGAGCCGTCAGTATCTGCAAGACCTTTATAACTCCGTTGTCCTTAAAGATATTGTAAAACGCAACAATATCCGTGATGTTGATCTGCTGGAGCGTATCATCGCTTACATTACAGCGAACATCGGAACCACATTCTCTGCAACGGCGATTTCAAAATATTTGAAAAACGAAGGACGTACGGTTGCACCGGAAACAATCTTAAACTACATCAAAGCTTGCGAGGATGCCTTTCTTTTTTACCGTGTCCGCAGGCAGGATCTGCAGGGAAAGAAGATTCTTACTGTCAATGAGAAATACTACATTGCTGACCACGGAATCCGAGAGGCTGTTTTTGGTGGTAATTTGAAAGATATCAACCTGATTTTTGAAAATATTGTGTATATGGAGCTTCTTCGGCGGGGATATAAGGTCACTGTTGGAAAAGCAGGAGAAAAGGAGATTGATTTTATTGCTGAAAAACAGACCCAAAAGCTCTATGTCCAGGTTGCGTATCTGCTGGCATCAGAAGAAACGATCCAGCGCGAATTTGGGGCATATGACTCAGTCAGGGACAATTTTCCAAAATATGTCGTGACGTATGATGAATTTAATTTTAGCAGAGACGGATTTAAGCATGTAAATATACGGGAGTTCCTGATGTCTCAGCAATGGAATTGAGTATTAGTATTAAATAAATGCCCGACTTGGCTTTTTGACAAGGCGGGCATTTATTTTACTGCTCAGAAACTTCTTGACAACTATATCACTCTGATATAAAATTTAAACCATATCAGAGTGATATAAGGAGGAAACAGATGAATATTTTATTTGTAAATGCAAATCTGTATGGACATATCAATCCCACACTTGGACTGGTTAAAAAGCTTACAGAAAAAGGGCATAAAGTTGATTATTTCTGCTCAGTGGAATTTTCAGAACAGGTAACAAAATCAGGTGCAGACTGGATTGACTATGGAAGCGGCCTGAATCTTTTTTTAAAAAATTACCGCCCCACAGACCGGCATCCGTTTTATATGCTGATGGAATATATTCTTTTATATGATGAAGTAATGCTGCCTCAGATTCTGGATATTTTAAAAGAACGCACCTATGACCTCATTTTTTGTGACTCCATCTTTGGAGGCGGGTGCTTTTTAAATCAGCTTACTCATACACCGGTTATCTGTTCCCATTCTTCTTTTGCCATGAGCCATGCACCGGTACCACCGCGTATGCTTGTGCCCGGGACTCATCCACAGCTGGATTACTGCTATCAGATATTGAACAGAATCTGTACTTGTTATAAAATTGAAGAACCCACATTGGAAGAAGTTTTTATAAGCAAGGCCGATCACAATATTGTATATACCACCAGGGAATTTAACGGGGATGATGCAGTTACCGAACCCCAATATTTATTTGCCGGACCTTCTATGGAGCGGGCAAAAAATACAGAGTCTGTAGACTTATCCGGGATTGGAAACAGAAAACTGCTATATATTTCACTTGGCAGCCTGAACACGGATTTTATAGATTTCTATAAGATGTGCATTTGTGCTTTTGAAAATACTGACTATTATGTGTGTATGTCCATTGGAACCAAGTGCGAAGTTGGTCAATTGGGTGAACTACCGGACAACTTTCTGGTTAAAAATGTATTTCCCCAGCTTGAGATTTTAGATAAAGCAGATGCATTCATCACCCATGCAGGATTTAACAGTGTAAATGAGGCATTATACTTTGGTGTGCCCATGCTTGCCTTCCCTCTGGTCAATGATCAGCATATGACTGCCAAAAGGCTTGTATCCATGAATCTGGGTTTTTCAGATAACATGAAGGAACTATCAGAAGAAAAACTAAAAAGTCAGATCCACCAGCTCCTGTCAGATGAGACAATAAAAGAGAACTGCCTTAGAATTTCCCATGAAATGAGAAGCTGTTCCAATTGGGAACTTACAGTTGAAAAACTGGAAAGTTACGTTAACAAATAAAAGAAAGGCACTTATAATGGCGTTAAAAAACAAATCACTATATGCAATATTAGGAATCTTAAATGTCTCACCGGGCACCGGCTATGACATTAAAAAATATTGCGATACCGTTCTATCCGGTTTTTGGAACGAAAACTTTGGGCATATATACCCAACACTGAAAAAAATGCTCATAGATGAATTGGTAGAGATTGTAGAAAGCGAAAAAAGCGAGAAAAAAATACAGTACCAGATTACTCCAAAGGGTCAGATGGAGTTAGAAGCCTGGCTTATGGAAGACACAGAGACACAACCCATGCGCTCTGAATTTATGCTGAAATTGATATTTTCAAGCAATCAGCCAAAAGAGCATATTATTAAAATGCTGGAAGATTATAAACAAATCCATGTTGAAAAACTGGAAAAATACCTGGACATGCAGCATGACCTGGAACAGGGGATCGAGGAAATAACCAAAGAACGCACCTCCTTTTTAAAGGCTTTGCTTCGCAGAGGTGTTTTGTCCTGCGAGGCCACCATTCGCTGGTGTGATGAGACCATCGATTCCGGACTATAACAGATTAGCTTGAAACCCTTTCAGGCCTGTGTTACTATCATTTATAAGATTAGTGGTAACGCCTCCAGAAAGGAATCAAATATGTTTAAAGTGCTGATCCCAAGAACGATCTCTCATACTGGTACCGACTACTTAGCAAAAAAAGGCTGTGAGCTTATATTATCTGCTCCCAAATCAGCAGATGACCCTGTTTTTGAACAATGTCACGCCATACTTACGGGTCCTACCAGAAAATTCCGGTACGATAAACCGTTACTGGACCGGTGTAAAAACTTAAAAGTAATATCAAGCTTCAGTGCAGGAGTTGACTATATTGATACAGTCTATGCAGAAAAACTGGGCATCCAGGTTACTAATTCTGGAAATGCAAACTCCAATGCGGTAGCAGAGCACACTATTTTTTTCATGCTTGCCTGTGCTAAAAACCATGAGATTATGTCGGAAGCTGTAAAGAAAAGCGATTTTTCAAT
>SVDS01000256.1 GCA_015057715.1 Paenibacillaceae bacterium | reverse complement strand
GTTTAAGAAAATATCCCAGTCAATTATATTGTTGCCGTATTTTATTTCTATGGTAATTGTAGGATTTTTTTCTTACAACCTGTTTAATTATGATTATGGTTTCATTAATACCATATTGGCTGGTCTGGGATTTCCCAAACATGAATTCTATTCCGATCAGGGGATATGGAAATATATTATTGTATTTTTTAAAATCTGGTCTGGCACTGGATATGGAATGATTATTTATCTGGCATCGATTGCCGGAATTGAACAGGATATTTACGAAGCTGCATCTTTAGATGGGGCTTCCCCCATGCAGAAAATCCGGTATATTACATTTCCCATGCTGAAACCGACAATGATATTGTTAATTCTTTTTGGTCTTGGTGGAATTCTAAAAGGCTCATTCGATTTATTTTACAATTTAATTGGAACAAATTCCGTGCTTTATCCACAGACAGATGTGATTGACACCTTTGTTTTCCGCAGTCTGGTTGGACAGTTTAATTTCTCCCAGGGAGCTGCTGTTGGATTTTATCAATCGGTATTCGGCCTGGTGCTGGTTCTGACGGTAAATGCAATAGTAAAAAAGATCGAGCCGGACAGTGCGTTGTTTTAGCCTATTAGATCAGGAGGATATATATGGAAAAGAAAAAAATTGCAGGACGCAGTGAAAAGATGATGCAGATATGCTTCTATACAATCATTACGATTTTTGCGTTGTCCTGTCTCTTTCCGTTTTTGTTAATGGTTACATCTTCATTTATGGGTGAGAAGGAAATTGTAAGTGAGGGATATAAGTTAATTCCGGATACAGTTTCTCTTAGTGCTTACAAGTTCCTGTTTCGCAATTTTACTAATTTGTTTAATGCATACAGGGTAACTATTTTTATTGCAGTTACAGGAACTGTTTTTGGATTGTTTTTTATGTCTATGGCCGGATATGTTTTGTGCCGTAAAGATTTTCGCTATAGAAATCAGATTTCATTTTTTATTTATTTTACCACACTATTCAGCGGTGGGCTGATTCCAACATACATGCTGTATGTCAATGGCCTGGGGTTAAAGGACAGCATCTGGTCAATGGTTTTGCCGGGTCTTATGAGTCCGTGGTCCATTTTCTTAATGAAAAATTTTATGAAATCCATTCCGGATTCTCTGTATGAATCGGCAAATATAGATGGGGCAAATGATTTCAGAATCTACTGGCAGATCTATATGCCTCTGGCAAAAGCTTCCCTTGCAACAATAGGGCTGTTCCAGATTCTGGGATACTGGAATGAGTGGTACAATGCAATGCTCTACATCCAGACACCGGCAAAGTTTCCTCTGCAGTATTTTTTGCAGAGAATTGTAAGTCAGGCGAATATACAACTGCTGATTCAGCAGGGGCTGACCATAAACACCGGAGATTTACCGTCTGAATCTATTAAAATGGCGACTGCAGTGATTGCAACTGGTCCCATTGTTCTGCTTTATCCGTTTGTTCAGAAATATTTTGTAAGCGGACTTACCATAGGAGCCGTGAAGGGCTAGCCCATATCCGGCTGATCAATTCTACAACAGGAGGAAATGAAAATGATAAAAAAACTGATTTCAGCAATTCTGGCAATCACTGTGGCTGCAGGGCTTGTCACAGGCCGCGCAAATAGCAATCCGTCTGCAGGGGCAGCAAAAACAAAGGACAGCGATGGAGTAAATCTGGTTATGTATTTATATGGGACAGAAGGTGTGGCAAATAAAGATGTTCTTTCGGCGTTAAATGAAAAACTGAAGACCAGTATTAATACGACACTGGAGATTAAATATATTGACTGGAATGATGTTGCAACAAAGTATCCGCTGCTCTGGGCATCTGGGGAAAAATTTGATATGGCATATGTATCAGGAACTGCTCCGGTACCATACGCAACACTGGCAAAACAGGGAACTCTTGCAGATATTACAGATCTGCTGACCAATGAAGCGCCATCTTTAAAGTCTGCCATTGGTGACAGCTACTGGAAGAGCATGGAAGTAAACGGTAAAATTTATGGTGTACCCAGCACTTATAGTGAATATACTGCATACGGCTTTGTTACCCGGAAAGATTTACTGGAAAAGAGTGGGATTGCTAACGTAAATTCAGTGGAAGATATGGAACGCTACATGGATGCGGCAAAAGAAAATGGTTGGGCACCTTTAAACGGAAGTGCCAACCTGTCTATGGATTTGTACCGAATGTTTGTTGGAACAACCAGCGACTGGATTGATGCTCCGGGAGTGCCAAATACGGAGATGTATCTGACTTCCTCCCTGAAGAATACGGACAAAGTATTTCACCCTGCATTTACCAGTGAATTTGAAGCATTCGCGGTTAAAATGCATGAATGGGCGGAAAAAGGATATTGGGGAAAAGATGTTTTATCTTCTGCCCAGGATGACAAGGATAATTTTTATAATGGATTATCGGCTTCCTACATCAGCCATCAGCCAGACTGGACAGGTTCCTATGGAACACAAAAAAAGAAATTACCCGATGTTGAAACCCAGTTCTACGCTTTCGCAGAAGCTGCAAATAAAATTGAGCGGAAAATGGGTGTGGAGAATGCAACTGGTATCAGTGCAAACTCAAAATATCCGGATCGCTGTTTGAAAGTAATAGAAAAGCTGATGACAGATAAAGAATGTTATGATCTGTTCCAGTATGGAATTCTTGGAAGAGAGTATGAAGTAGCTGACGGTATGATCAGGCAGCCAGATACCTTTAATTCGGATAAAGACGGTTTTGGATTTGCCGGTTGGGGATTGCGGACTGATTCATTAAATATACCACAGGCCACCGAGGATCCCCGCCGTTATACATTAAACGAAGAATGGGGCAAGTCTGCAATTGACAACCCGTACGCAGGTTTCAGCTTTGACAGTTCTTCTGTATCTTCACAGCTGTCTGCAATTTCTAATGTGGATTCTCAGCTGGGAATACAGATTATGCTGGGTCTGACAAAGCAGGAGCCAAAAGAAGCTGTGGCAGAATACAGAAAACAACTGGAGGCAGCAGGGGTTAATGATGTAATAAAAGCTGTTAATGATCAGTTAACGGAATATACATCAGCGGAGAAGAAATGATTTGTAGATTTTCACAAGGGGAAATGTTAAAATAGTGTTAGATTGGTTTCAGGGTTAAGACAGGGCAGGAAAGGATGCAGCACATGAGTGTAACAATTAAAGACATTGCAAAATTATCCGGAGTTGGTATTTCCACTGTATCGCGGGTGTTAAATGGAAGCGGCTTCGCCAGTCCGGAGACAAAGCAGAAAGTTATGGCGGCTGTGCATGAGTTAAATTATGTACCGAATAATAATGCAAGAAATTTGAAAAGGACCCAGACGAAGACGATTGCGGTTCTGGTAAAGAGTATAACAAATCCCTTTTTTCAGAAAATGATTCATACCATAGAGCAAAAAACTATGCTGCGCGGCTACTGTCTGGAACTTCGCAATGTTAACTCCAACGGGCAGGAAATGCTGATTGCACAGCAGGAAGTTATGGATAAAAATCTATGTGGCATCATTTTGATGGGAGGAGGATTTGAATATACAGAAGAGGACTTTAAGCATTTGGGTGTGCCATGTGTGCTGCTGACTGTCTCAGCTGATGATAAGGTGAATAAAGACCTGTATTCCAGCGTAATTATTGACGATGAGGCTGAGAATTTTAAGGCAACCGATTACCTGATTAAATTAGGTCATAAAAGAATTGGCTGTATCTACAATGCATATGGTCAGCTGAAGACTCCCAATACCCTTCGGTTTGAAGGATATAAAAGGGCTCTTTTGGAAAATGGAATCCCGTTTGATCCACTGCTTGTATCCAGTTTTAATACATCCCAGTCCGGTTATGAATTCGGGTTTAATATGATGAAAAACCTGATGATGAGAAATAAA
>SVDS01000255.1 GCA_015057715.1 Paenibacillaceae bacterium | reverse complement strand
CTATTGACGCACAAAGAAAGAGAAGTTATAATAAACTAAATTTATGAAGGAGGCATAAATACAAATAGCAAAGCTAAGCGCCATGCACCTGAGGATGCGAACGTGAACGTTTTCGTATGAAAACGGTATCCAGGGTTAACGAGGTGAAGGGTTATCGAATATTCGGCGGATGCCCTTCCATGCCAGCCGGGCGTGTATCCATTGTGAAATATGCAGGTAACTGCAAAACAACCACTCTGGAACCGGTATATGCAAGAGAAAAATTGATAAACAAATTGCTGTCTGTTTTTACAAACGATGGAAGACAGCTTGTTTTTGTGTGCGTAATTGACAGATTCGGATTATAAATTAATAGAACAATGAAAAAGGAGATCATATTATGTGTGGAATTATAGGATATACAGGACCTTTGGATTCAAAGAAAATATTGCTGGAAGGACTTTCCCAGCTGGAATACCGTGGATATGACAGTGCAGGAATTGCTCTTTGTATGGAAAATTCCAGGATTCAGTTAGTACGTCATACCGGAAAAGTTTCAAATCTGAAAAAGGGCTGTGAGGATATAAGCCAGGTATCTCACTGTGGTCTGGGACACACCAGATGGGCAACCCACGGTGGTGTCACTACGGAAAATACCCATCCTCACAGAGCGGGACGGGTCATACTGGTTCACAATGGAATTATTGAAAACTACCATCAGCTCACCACTGACTTTCACCTGGAAGGAAAGCTTCTCTCTGAAACAGACAGCGAAGTGGCAGCCTGGGTTCTTGAAAGTCTCTATGACGGAAATCCGGCAGAAGCAATAGCAAAACTGGTTACCCATTTAAAAGGGTCATACAGCTTCTGTATGATGTTCGAAGATCATCCGGGGGAAATCTATGCAATCCGGAACGTAAGTCCTCTTGTGGCTGCATATACCCACTCAGGTTCCTTTGTGGCATCGGATTTAACTGCGCTGATTCCTTATACCAGACAATATTTTGTGGTACCTGAGGATCACATTCTAAGACTTACCTCCTACAAAGTCCATTTATATGATCTGGACTTAAAGGAGCAGGAGCCGGAAATCCTGGAAGTAAACTGGAATATGGATGCTGCCATGAAGAACGGTTTTCCTCATTTCATGCTGAAAGAAATACACGAACAGCCAGATGCGTTAAAAAATACAATACTACCCCGTCTTGCAAAGGGATTGCCTGATTTTACCGATGATCAGATACCTGACTATGTATTTAAAGATTGTAACCAGGTTCAGATTGTGGCCTGCGGGACTGCCATGCATGCCGGTATGGCTGCAAGAGCCTTAATGGAACCTCTTCTCCGTATTCCGGTCACAGTATCCATCGCATCGGAATTCCGGTATGAAGATCCACTGGTTGATGACAAAACACTGGTTATTATTATCTCCCAGTCCGGTGAGACCATCGATACTCTGGCAGCTCTTCGTCTGGCTAAAAGCTATGGTTCCAGAACCCTTTCAGTCGTTAATGTAAAAGGCTCTACCATTGCAAGAGAAAGCGATTATGTACTCTATACCCACGCAGGTCCTGAAATTGCAGTAGCCAGCACAAAAGCTTATTCCGTTCAGCTGGCTGCCCTCTATATGGTTTGCTGCCGTATGGCCCTTGTAAGGGAAAAATACAGCGTAGCTGAAGCAGAGGATTTCATGAAGAAGCTCCTTGACTCCATTCCCGCCATGGAAGCCATGATAGAAAAAAGGGATATGGTGAAAGCACTGGTAACTCATTTAATCAATAAGCCGGATGCCTTTTTCATTGGCCGGGGACTTGATTACGCATTCTCTCTTGAGGGAGCATTAAAATTAAAGGAAATTTCTTATATTCATGCGGAAGCCTACGCTGCCGGAGAATTAAAACACGGAACCATCGCTCTCATCACACAGGAGGTGCCCGTAATAGCCATTGCCACACAGGAAAATGTCTTTTTAAAGACCATATCCAATATCAGGGAAGTTAAAGCAAGAGGGGCCTTTGTAATTCTGCTTACAAAAGAAAGTCTGAATGTAGATCCCGGCATCGCAGATATTCAGATTAATATTCCGGATATCGGGGATCGTTTCACAGTATTCCCCATTGCAGTGATTTTACAGCTCATAGCTTATTATGCATCTGTAGGGAAAAATTTAGATGTGGATCAGCCCAGAAATTTGGCCAAATCCGTGACTGTAGAATAGAATTATAAGATAAAACACAAAAGGCTGGAATTTCCATCACCTATGGAAATTCCAGCCTTTTTCTATTTTCTATGTAAGAGATCATATAGAAATGATTCTCCATTTTGTGGTTTCATTGTATTAAAATAATCACAGACAGATGCGCCTGCATCGGAAAGACTTTTTCTTCTACCCATATTTCTGCCGGTCACACCCTTTTTGTATACCAGAAGAGGGACACATTCTCTCGTATGTCTGCTGTGACCAATTAAAGGATCATTTCCATGATCAGCCATTACGACTAGAATATCATCCGATGTCAGCTCAGAAATCAATTCTCCTATTCCCCTGTCAGCGGTCTCCAAAATCTCCTTATAGTTTTTTGTTGACTGAGAGTGACCTGCCAGATCTGTTTCCTGTACATTCGTACAGATAAATCCCTGAGACATGACTTTTGTTTCACGGATTGTCAGATCCATAACCTCTTTAGTAGGTACGCAGGAAATGCTTAACCCCTTGTCGTTTGCAACAATATCAGCCACTTTCCCGATCAATGTACAGGAATATCCCGCGTTTGTCAGAATTGTAGGAGCCTGTACGTTCTGGTCTACTCCATAACCTAAGTGTCTGCACTGATATCCACGTTCATAGGATTTTGATTTTACGGAGGAAATGCCAATAAAACGATTCTGCTTTACTTCTTCTGCCCGAAACAGATCCTCCATCGTATTCCCGTTTCCACCAAATACAATGACTCGGCCAACCAAGGCAATTTCTCTCACCTTTCGGGCAATTTCGTACTCTTTCTCGAATGAGATGAAGTCCAGTGGAGCCGTTACATTGTAGCACATACCAGGATCTGCTTCCAGATTATCAGCTACTGTTACATATTGATCCACCAGAAGATATCGCAGCCCCTGATTTTCCATAATCTGAACGTCATGCCCACTTGACATAAGATGGCTTTTTATTTCATCCACCTTCTCCTGGAACGGATGAATCTTGGGCTCTTTGGGAAATGTCCCCATAATTTCCTGATGTCCCATAAATGTATCCGCCCCAAAATGCATCAGCTGGCAGCTGCCGTAATTCGCCTCCGGAGAAAATTTCATACGTTCACATTCTTCCCCATACGCATTCATAAGGCCCAGCTTTTCAAGCGTCGGAAGCTTTAAATCCGGGTAATCCTTTAAAATACTTTTTAAAGTATTGGCTCTTTCATCTCCCGGTCTGACTCTGGCAGCATCTTCCATCGCTCCAATGCCAAATCCATCTAAAACGATAACAACAAACCTTTTTTTCATTTTTTCATCCCCATGCTGTTATAGATCCCGGCAATATACGGTTTATTCTCTTTTAATCCTTCCACCAGTACAACATCCGACCTGGTCACAAATATCTGAAAACGAAAAGCCATTACAACAGTATCGCCTACTGCACACTCTTTTTCCAATCCAATGTAGTAATCAATATTTTCATCAGACGGAGGGATTACGCCTATTTCTTTCGATTTTTCAAGAGATTTGCCAACCAATGCATTCCGCAAATGGGAACGCCTGTAATAACCGCCTCCATAACAATAAGCCTGACCCATAAAATTATGGGAAACTTCACTTACGTATGTTACACATGGTATCTCTGGCATCATCTTTACTGCATGCATTGGCGTTGTACCAGAAAGCCCATGACCTGGTTCTCCGCAGTTACCGCCCTGCTCCTTTATCTTTTCCAAAGCATGGATACAGGTTCC
>SVDS01000254.1 GCA_015057715.1 Paenibacillaceae bacterium | reverse complement strand
GCCAGCTGCCGGATTGTGGTTGTTCCTCTGCGTTACGGAGCAGGTGTAAAGGGAAAAGTAATTGAAGCACTTTATTATGGCGCTCCTGTTGTAACCACTTCCATAGGAGCTGAAGGAATACCAGAGGCAGATCAGGTGATGGTAGTAAGAGATGAACCGGAAACATTTGCAGAGGAAGTAATTGCTCTTTACAATGATCCGGACAGCTTAAGGCAGATGAGCCAGAATACACAGAACTACATTCGGACGTATCACAGCATTGATGCGGCGTGGAGCGTAGTGGGAGAGGATTTTTAATATATAACAAGGGAGGACATTAAGATGCAGGCAGTTTTGCTGGCAGGCGGGCTTGGAACCAGACTGCGATCCGTAGTAAGTGACCGGCCAAAGCCTATGGCGCTGATAGAAGAGAAGCCTTTTATGGAATATGTTGTGAAACAGCTTATCCGGTATGGTGTGACAGAGATTATCTTTGCAGTAGGATATAAAGGTTCTATGGTAGAAGATTATTTTGGAGATGGTTCCAATTGGGGAATCCGTGTTTCTTATGCTTACGAGGAGGAACTGTTAGGAACGGCAGGAGCCATAAAGAATGCCGGAAAACAGGTAACAGAAGACATGTTTTTCGCCTTAAACGCAGATACCTTCTATCAGATCGACTGCAGCAGCTTTACGGAACTGATGGAGGAAAAGGACCTTGATATGGCTCTTGTTCTCCGGAAAGTTCCTGACGTTTCCCGCTATGGACAGGCGGTTTTAGAAAACGGTCGTCTGACCGCCTTTGACGAAAAGGTGGAGGAGTCTAAAGAAGGAACCATCAACGGCGGATTTTATTTAATAAAACGCGCTCTTTTAGATACCATACCGGAAGGCAAGGTATCACTAGAGCATGATATGATTCCACTGTGGCTTTCCGAGGGAAGAAAGCTTGGTGGTCTGGTAAATGACGGTTATTTCATTGATATCGGAATTCCGGAAGATTATTACCGTTTCATGGAAGATGTAAAGGAAGGAAGGGTGATCATATGATAATCAGAGGACGTGCCCCTCTACGTGTCAGCTTTGGAGGAGGAGGAACTGATGTTGCCCCCTTCTGCATTGAGCAGGGAGGAGCCATAATTGGCAGTACCATCAACAAATATGCATACTGCTCCATTGTTCCGAGACAAGATGACCAGATCATCGTCCATTCCCTGGATTTTGATATGACAGTCAAGTATAACACAAAAGAAAACTATGTATACGATGGACGGCTGGATCTTGTTACGGCTGCCTTAAAAGCAATGGATATCAAACAGGGCTGCGAAGTTTACTTACAGTGTGACGCACCTCCAGGATCTGGTCTTGGAACCTCTTCTACTGTGATGGTAGCGCTATTAACTGCCATGGCAAGATGGAAAGGTGTGGAGCTTGACAGCTACGCCATGGCTGATCTTGCTTATCAGGTGGAGAGAGAGGACCTTAAGATTGACGGCGGATATCAGGATCAGTATGCCGCAACCTTTGGAGGTTTTAATTTTATAGAATTCCACGGACGCAACAACGTGGTAGTGAATCCGCTGAGAATTAAAAAGGAAATCATTCATGAATTGCAGTATAACCTTCTTCTTTGTTATACAGGAAACGTTCATGTATCTGCCAACATAATAAAGGATCAGGTCTCAAACTATGAGAAAAAGGATCCATTTGAGGCTATGTGTGAAGTGAAGGCCCTTGCTTATGCCATGAAGGATGAACTTTTAAAGGGCAACTTATACAGCTTTGGCAAGCTATTGGATTATGGCTGGAAAAGCAAAAAGAGAATGAGCAGCAAGATTACCACTCCGCAGATTGATGAGCTTTATGAAGAGGCTTTAAAAGCAGGTGCACTGGGCGGAAAGCTTCTTGGAGCCGGCGGCGGTGGATTTTTACTGGTTTACTGTCCATATAATGTACGCCATAAAGTGGCTGCAAGGATGGAAGCAGCGGGAGGACAGCTGACAGACTGGAACTTTGAGTTACGAGGCGCCCAAAGCTGGATTACAGATGAAGCACGATGGGATTATCAGGACGTTAAAGTTTCCATACCGGGCGGACAGTACCATTTTAATTTGAAATAAAGAGTAAAAAAACAGGCAGCAGAGGAAGGGATAAGAATGGATAAAATAGTTTTTTTAGATCGGGATGGAACAATCAATGAAGAAGTGGAATATTTACACAAACCTTCAGATTTAGTGATTCTTCCCGGTGTCTCTGCTGCATTAAGACGATTAAAGGAACAGGGTTTTAGTCTGGTTGTTGTTACCAATCAGGCGGGAGTTGCCAGAGGATATTACAGCGAGTCAGATGTAGAACAGCTGCATGAATACATGAACAGTCTTCTTGGAAAAGATGGAGCAGAAATAGACTATTTCTTTTACTGCCCTCATCATCCGGTTCATGGAATCGGAGAATATAAACAGTCCTGTCATTGCCGCAAACCGAATATCGGAATGTTCGAGATGGCAGAGAAGTACTTTAAGGTGGACAAAACCCATTCCTACATGATCGGAGACAAGCTTCTGGACACGGAGGCGGGGCGCAGATATGGCGTAAAATCTATTCTTGTAGGTACCGGATATGGGAAAGAATTATATAACGGTCTGGCGGAAGCAGAAAAAATGGAAGCATTCGATGCTTATGCAGAAGATATGACATCGGCAGCAGAATGGATCTTAAAAAGAGAAGGAGTGTGAGCTTGATGGAACCCATGAATTATTTGGAGGAGCTTCTTATACGTTATCCGGTATTAACCAGTATTAAGGATGACATAAAGGAAGCTTATGATATTCTTGAGAACTGTTATAAAAATGGAGGTAAGCTATTAATTGCCGGAAATGGTGGAAGCTGCGCGGATGCGGAGCACATCGTCGGAGAATTGATGAAGGGCTTTGTAAAACCCAGAGCGGTATCAGCAGAATTTGCAGAAAAGCTTACAGAGGCAGATCCGGTCCGCGGCAGGGAACTTGCAGATAAACTTCAGGGAGGACTTCCAGCCATTGCCTTAACAGGCCACCCGGGACTCTCCACTGCTTATTTAAATGATGTAGACGGAAATCTTATCTATGCTCAGCAGACATACGGCTATGGAAAAGAGGGTGATGTTCTTCTTGGCATTTCCACATCAGGAAACTCAAAAAATATTATGTATGCCATGACGGCTGCCAAGGCGATGGGTATGAAAACCATTGGTCTGACCGGAAGAGATGGTGGTGAGTTAAAAGAGACGGCTGACGTATCCATCGTGGTGCCAGAGAAGGAAACCTTTAAAATTCAGGAGCTACATCTGCCAGTATATCATGCATTATGTCTGATGCTGGAAGAACGGTTTTTCTAATATTTACGGGAAAAGGAGGAAAAAATGGAAGAGAGACAATGGATGGGTAAGGAAGCGTTATGGAAAAACGAAGTCATTGCAGCTCTGCTTTTGGTCTCCTTTGCTTTTTTCATTAACAGAGGCATTAAAATAAATGGGCTTTATATGGATGATCTCTATTTATGGTCCTGTTATGGCGAACAAACCTTTCGGCAGTTTGTAATTCCACTTGGAAGTACCCGGTTCCGCTTTGTTTATTATCTGGCAGCGTGGCTGGAAATGATGGCTCTCGGAAGTCATACGGAATGGTTCGTGCCCTTTAATATATTACTAAACAGCTGTATTGCGTATACCATATACCGTTTTGGGAAACGTCTTTCCCATCGGTGGTTTGTTGGAATTGGCTGCGGAATTTTATATCTTCTTTCCAGAATGTCTTACTACCAGATTAGTCAGGTGTATGGTCTTATGGAAAGCATGGCTCTTTGGATGGCAATCGGAATACTCTACTCTTTGTACCAGTATTTAGCCGGAGAAAAGCAAAACGATCGATATGTCTGGACAGCGGTAGGGCTATATTTTAGTGTTTGTTTTGTCCATGAACGTTATATGGTTCTTCTTCCTTTGTTTTTCATTGCATTCCTAATGAAAAAAGAGAAAACAGTAACCTATTGGCTTAGCATAACCGGAGCATTTCTGGCAGTTCAGCTGATCCGTTTCCTCACCATTGGAAGTATTTCTCC
>SVDS01000253.1 GCA_015057715.1 Paenibacillaceae bacterium | reverse complement strand
CATAATTGAAATTCTGCAAAGGGATGAGGAATCGTTGAATGTGTACTATCAAAAAATAGTAGATGCCTTCATCAGAAAAGATGGAAAAGAAAAATATCATGATTTTTTTCATAAAGATGGAAACCAGCTATTTCATAAGCAATTGGAAATTAAGATGAATGATAAAGTTCAGCCATATATAGAAGAGTTTATTGTCCGCCTTAACAGGAATGGACAGTTGAATGTGAAAGATCCTGAAAGCATATCAAAGTTTATTGTATATGGGCAGTCACCAATTATTAATGATGATTCTCTGTCAGCAGAAGAAAAAGCGGATAAGGTCATCTCGGTTATCAATTTATTATTGAACTAGTAAATACCCCGGAATATTGCCGGGGTAAAAAATTGATTATCGAATGAATAATGGTCAATGAATTATAATCAATAAATGATAAAGGAGAAAAATTATGAAACATGCGGTATTAATTACGGGAGCAACCAGTGGACTTGGTTTGGCATATGCAAAGGAATATGCGAAAAGAGGATACAATCTTATTATTACAGGAAGAAGAGAAAATAAGATAATAGAAAATGCAAACTATATAGAAAACACATATCATGTAAAAGTGAAAGTAGTAATAGTTGATCTGGCGAAGGAAGAAGGTTTAAACCTCCTTCTTAATGAAATCAAGGAAGAAGAGATTGAGGTATTAGTAAATAATGCAGGATTTGGGCTGAAGCCTGTATTTTCAGAAGTACCAAAAGAAGATGTGGATCGCATTATGTTTCTACAAATGAATGCAGTTGTTCTATTAACCCAAAATATATTAAAGCAGATGCTGCCCAGACATAAGGGGACTATTATTAATATTTCTTCCGATGGTGCCTTTGCAGTAATGCCAAGAAACGTTCTATATTCTTCAACCAAATTATTTATACTTAATTTTACGGAGGGGCTCTATATGGAACTGATTGATACCGCTATTCGAGTTCAGGTGGTATGCCCTGGCTTTATCGATTCAGATTTTCATGAAAGTGCAGGAATGAAAGTGGTCAAGAAGAAAAATGGCTTTATGAAATTCATGGATCCTCAGGAAATCGTTCGTTTGGCAATGAAAGACTTAAAGAAGGGGCGGGTAGTAAGTGTGCCAGGTTCGGAGGCAAAAATAATCCGGTTTATAGCTGCGTTCCTTCCGAGAAAGGTGTTTTATAATATAATAATTAATTTTACAAGAAAAAGAAATCATAAATTAGATACCAATATTAGAAAAAATGACGATTAGTATCGCTTTTTCTACATCATTAATGGATCATACAGGTTTAATGTTACCTTAATATATATACCACTAATATGAATGGATTCAAATCCATTGATATAAAAAAAATAAGGAGGTAACTAGAATGAGTGGAATGATCAGCTTAACAAATGAGGAACTCAATTTGGTGAAAGGGGGAGCCTGTAATTCTGACTATGGATATTATTTTTGCTGTCCTTCAAGTAAGAAAAAGTTTCAGGACAATGTAAAAAAATATAAGGATTCAGATTACGAAAAGGCTAAAAAATATATACAGTTTGTGTATGAGTGCTGTGACCTCTAAAAAGTCCTGTAGTAAGTGCTTAATAAAACAGTGCCTTATATAATGATTAAGATCCATGTCATAATTAATTCCATATAATTAGAGCTTCTTGAGTTATAGTTTTTCAAGTTTTTCAAGCTCTAGGAATGGAGACATTTATGGATCAAGTTACTCAAACAAAAGTTTTATTCCGCAGAGAACAATGGAAAAAGATCATTGCGGAATGCCAAGCCAGTGGCCTTCCCGTTAAGACCTGGTGTGACCAGAATGGTTTTAAAGAACAGTCCTATTATTATTACCTTAAGAAGATTCGCAAACAGGAAATCGAAAAGATTTCTGTAGCACTGCCTGATCCAATGGAGAAACCGGTTCTATTTAAAAAGTTGGAGGTTCAGACACCTATTAATACACAAGCTGCTGTAATCATACATCTTCCGGCTGCATCACTTGAAATAAACAATGGTGCCACGCAGCAGACCGTTGAGATGGTGCTACGTGCACTGAACTGCTTATGTTAGGAGATATTACCATTGCAAAGGACATCTACATTGCCTGCGGTTATACCGATATGCGTAAGTCGATTGACGGACTTGCCGCTGTCGTACAGGAGCAGTTTAACCTGAATCCTTTTACCCCATCACTTTACCTATTCTGTGGAAAACGCCGTGACAGGATCAAATGCCTGCTGTGGGAAGGAGATGGATTCTGCCTTTTATACAAGCGTCTGGAGAATGGAAGCTTCCGCTGGCCGCGCTCAGAGGAAGACGTAAAGCCTATCACATGGCAACAGTTCCGCTGGTTAATGGAAGGTCTTGAACTGGAACAGAAAACGGTTATTCTGCCAGCAAAACCGGCTTCGTTCTGTTAGCATTCAGTGCCAGAAAAGCCCGTATTTACTAGTCTTTTAGCCATTTTTATGGTATAATTATCTTATCAAAAATATAAGGAATGAAACCATAATGGACAATAAAGATGCTTATATCATGCACCTTGAAAACACAATACAAGACCTACAGAATCAGATAAGCAGCTTAAATGAAATAGTCCTGCTTCTCCGTAAAGAGAAGTTTGGTTCTTCCAGTGAAAAAACTTCAAAGGAAGAAATCGATGGTCAGCTTTCTTTATTCAACGAAGCTGAAATGGAAGCAGATGCTTCTCTTCCTGAGCCTATAGTAAAGGACGTCAAAGGTTATAAACGTAAAAATACAAAAACCAAACGCGAAGAACTGATCAAAGATCTTCCTATAAGAGAAGTTCCGTGTACACTACCTGAAGATGAGCAGTTCTGTGATCAGTGTGGTACACCGTTAAAAGTACTTGGTACACAGGTTGTGCGTGAAGAGCTGGAATACATTCCGGCAAAACTTCGGATCGTTAAGTACATACAGACTGTTTATGAATGTTCGAAATGTAAGCACACTGAGCATCCGTATATTGTGAAGGCAGAAACTCCAACATCACTTATGAATCATTCCCTTGCATCTGCAAGTTCCGTGGCAAATGTCATGTACCAAAAGTATGTCAATAGCATCCCTCTTTACCGACAGGAAAAGGATTGGGAACAACTGGGGATTGCTCTAAGCAGAGCAACTATGGCAAACTGGATTATTCGATGCTCGGATGACTACTTTAAACCAATCATCAAACACTTTCAGCAAAAGCTGTTGGAACGCGATGTTCTCCATTGCGACGAAACGCCTGTCCAAGTCCTTAAGGAGGAGGGTAAGAAACCACAGACGAAATCTTACATGTGGTTATACTGTACCGGTAATGATGGAAAAGAACCAATTGTTCTTTACGATTACCAGCCTTCCCGAAACGGGGACAATGCAGTAAACTTCCTGAAGAACTTCAAAGGGTATGTTCATTCAGATGGATACTCCGGATACAATAAACTTTCCGGAATAACCCGTTGCGGCTGTTGGGCTCACCTACGAAGAAAATTTGTAGAAGCCATCCCTACAAAGAAAGCCGAGGGAGCTTCATTGACTCAAGCTGAAATCGGAAGGGATTACTGCAATCAGCTTTTTAAAATCGAAGAAAGATTAAAAGGTCTTTCCTCAGAAGAACGAATAAGCAAGCGTCTTGAACTCTCCAAACCAGTTCTTGAGGCCTTTTGGTGTTGGCTTGATAACCTTAATTATCTCAAAGGCTCGGCCCTTGGAAAGGCAGTAGTCTATGCAAAGAACCAGAAGCCTTACATGGAGAATTATCTTCTTGATGGAAGATGTTCCATTTCAAACAATGCCGCTGAAAATGCCATTCGTCCATTTACCGTGGGAAGAAAAAACTGGCTGTTCGCAGACACTCCAAAAGGAGCGAATGCGTCTGCTGCTGTATACAGTATCGTCGAGACCGCAAAAGCAAATGGTCTTAATGTATATACCTACTTACAGTATTTATTACTTTACATGCCTGACACTGATTGGAGAAACCAACCAGAATTACTTGATGATCTGATGCCGTGGTCAAGGGATGTACAAAGTGAATGTAAGAGGTAAGGTTCAGGATTGGTTGTTATAACTGATCCTGTTTTTATTTTTAAAGGCACTCTTTTATTAAGCGCTTAC
>SVDS01000015.1 GCA_015057715.1 Paenibacillaceae bacterium | reverse complement strand
GGCTTCCCGTTAGACAAAGCAATGAAAAACTTAAACTCCACCGTTTATTATGTACGAAAGGCATTGCAGCAGTTTGGTCTGGAAGAATGCCTGATCACTACCAGAAAACAGATTTCTCTGGATTCCAGGCGGATTTACTGCGATTTATATGAATTCCAGCAGGTGCAGAACCTGGCTTGGAAGACGGAGAAGGAAATGGAACGGCTGAAAGAGCTTTACCGTGGAGAACTGTTTCAGGGAAAAACCTTTGAATGGTCCTTCCCAAAAGCACATACTCTGGAAAAAAACATGATATCCAATCTCTTAAAAGCAGGAGAACTGAGAGAAGATCAGAATCGGGCGGAAGAAGCAGAACGGATGTATCTGCATGCGCTGGAACTGGATCCATATCACGAAGGAGCTTCTGACAGACTTTTGGATTTTTATAACAGGACTGGGAGGAAGAAAAAAGAAAAACAGCTGCGCAAAGAGATAGGTCTGCTGCTCTCCGATGATGTGCCCCACCCGCTATTATTTCTGAAAAAGCATTTTTAAATAAATACACTATTATACATCCGGCTTTCTGTATTCCCATGCAGAAGCCGGATTTTTTCGTTTATTCTCCGTTTATTGGAATGTTGTATAATATCGCAAGTAATACAACAGGGGGAAAACTGTTGAAAGGCTCGGGCAGGAAATACAACATCAATACATTAGGAGGAAAGCATATGAAAAAACACGAACCTTTAAAACGCTCTTTGGCTATGATATTGTCAATGGTTGTGGCGTTGGGGGCAATGCCTTTTCCGGCATCAGCGGATATTCTGCCGTCTGATCGCGAGATGGAAATAACCGCATTTGAACCACTGGCAGAGGAGACACAATCCCAATCAGTGCCGATTGGTACAACGCTTAGCGAGTTGAATCTGCCAAACCGATTGTCAGCAGTTATTGCAACGGAGACAATTGTTGACAGTCCGGCTGTAGATCCAACCAATGGAATGCCAGAGGATGGTAATACCATAGAACCAGAGACCCAGCAGGAGCCAGAGACCCAGCAGGAGCCAGAGACCCAGCAGGAGCCAGAGACACAGCAGGAGCCAGAGACGCAGCAGGAACCGGAGACCCAGCAGGAACCGGAGACCCAGCAGGAGGTTGAGACGCAGCAGGAACCGGAGACCCAGCAGGAGGTTGAGACGCAGCAGGAACCGGAGACGAAGCAGGAACCGGAGACATCTCAGGAATCGGAAACACAGCAGGAGCCGGAGAAATCTCAGGAGCCGGAGAAATCTCAGGAGCCAGAAGATCTTGGAGTAACCAGCAGCAATGTATTTCAAGTAGCCAGTGTCGGAGTTGGTCTATTTGATGTCAGTGATACGGATACAACAGACTTTCAGGAAAGCCGTCTGGTAGAAAGCACGATATCCATACCGGTAACGTGGAGTGCTGATCCGGAATATGACGGAGAAGAGCCAGGAGAGTACATTTTTAAACCAACTCTTCCGGAAGAATATGCGCTGGCATATGGTATAGATCTGCCCGTTATATCGGTAACTGTAGGTAATATGTTAAGAAATACAAACAACGGCTGGTATGAACGTACAACCGTGCTAGATTTGACAAAACCCAATTTGATATTTAAAAATGCCATTGGTTCTCCGACAGGAGCAAATCCGGTTGAATCAGATATTACAATTACGGGAGAAGGCTGGTACTGGTACCGGGACGGATATGAAGAGGAAGGTTATCCTGAAAAAACACTTGTATTAGATGGAATTAATTTGCAGACTACCGATTCCGCTGGCATTATTTTACCTGATGGTGCTACCATCATTTTGGCAGAAGGAAGCGATAACTCCGTAACATCTAGTGTTGGTCCCATTCAATCTTCAGGGAGATTGACAATTAAAGGAGAAGGTGAACTGTTTGTTGAGGGAACTACGCAATTAACAGGTATAGCCATTCATACATCCACACTTTCCATAGAAGGTGGAACCATAAAAACGTCGCTGCCTTCGTCCTCCTTTGGTTACGGGATTCTGACGAATGTTTTCAACTATACTGGTGGAACAATTTACGTTAAATCAAGTGACACTGGTAAAGGTTACGCAGCATATTTTACTGAGTTCAATTACAGTAAAGGGCTTACCGTATTACAAATGGGAGACAATGATTATTCAGTAGCTGTAAAGTTATTTAAAGCTGGTTCAAGTAGTTATTATGTTTATGGAAATAACACTACCGCATCTGATTTAAGATTCACTATTCAAACCAACCCAGAAGCTTTTGTACAAAGTAAAATTATTTCCGGAATGACAGGAACTGCACTTTCAGGCACAGATTCTGTAACTGTTACACTGGAAAATGATACGTTCCTCCATTTAGAAGAAGATGAGAATGTATCCCAGTGGTTTCAGAATCTTCCAGATGGAATTATTGCTAAGATAGAACATATCTATTCCGATGGACAAGTCAGCATCACTTTTTCCGGGACTCCAGCCCAGAAATCAAATGAAACCATAAGTATTATTATTCCGGCCGATAAGTTGGCAAGTGCACAGGCATTATCCGTTGCAAAGAATAGCGATGCCAGGTTTAAAATTGAACAGGCAGGGCTTAGAAGTAACATGCTGGACTTAACAGCAGATCTCGTCTGGTACCGTAACTCAAATGGAGAACTGGTAAGTAAAAATCCCAGAAGAAGCGACATTGATGATACTTCGGAAGGCTGGAAATGGTTTCATTCCCAGGGTGAACTTTTATTGGAGGGGATTAATCTAATCAGTTCCGACGAGGTTGGAATAAAACTTCCCGCTGGAACAAGAGTTCTACTGGCTGATGGCAGCGACAACCATGTAAGTGTTTCAGATGCAAATAGTGATTCTAATTTCATAGGTATCTTTAGCAGCGGTGACATGGAAATGGCAGGCAATACAGGAAGACTTCAGATATCAGCAGGAGATACCGTTGGAACGTATAGTGCCGGCATCTATGCACTGGGCATTCTTTATCTCAGTGGTGGTGAAATTACTTCCATAGCAGGAGATGCTTATTATAGAAGCGTTGGTATCGTATCAGATAGTGGAATTGAAATTACAGACGGCACTGTCTTTGCAAAAAGCGGTTCAGTCAGCAGTCTTGATGGAATTGCCACTGCCATTCATGCCAGATATGGAATCACGGATGATGGAATGGATATTCTTCAGAACGTTGAGGGAGAATACACGGAACCAGCAACTGTAAGAAATAACGGCAATGCAAGTGTTGATTATGTTTTTGCAGATGATATCATTGCATCAGATATAAAAATCAGCAAAAAAGCAGCGATTAAAAATGTGGGGGGAAAAGCATCTGTTTCTTTCAGCGGAACAACCATAGATCTCTCACAGATCTCCTCATTGTTTACTGTAGATAAGAATGCAGGAAACCGGATTTATGCCATTGAGGAAGAAAGTACTGGTACTGGCACCATTTCAGGAAACATACTTACGGTTACCAAAGCAGGAACCATTCGCATCAGTCTTACAACAGAAAAAACACAGACTCATGCAGCTGGTCAGAAAGTATTAGGTATCCTTACGGTTAACAAAGGCACGAAGGCAAACGCTACAGAAAAGCCTGATGTGACAAATACCACCGAAAATGGCGGAAATGACGGTAAGATCACAGGACTGATCCCTAATACCAGATATGAGTATAAGAAAGACAACGGATCCTATAAAGAGGTAACCTCCAATGAAAATGGAGAAATTACAGGTTTATCCGCTGGTTCCTATGTGGTACGTTTTGCAGAAACTGAACTGTTTGCCGCCAGCGCTGATTCTCTGACGGTAACAATCGGACAGCCAGGCACGAGTAACGGCGGAAACACAGGCGGAAACACAGGTGGAAACTCAGGCGGAAATTCCGGCAGCAGCTCCGGTGATTCTTCCTCTTCCACAAGCGGTTCTTCCTCCATCCCCACTCAGGCAGTTACAGGAGCGGCTCAGAGTACGGCAGCAGTTGACAACAATGGAAATGCAGCCGTAAGCGTTACTGACAAAAATATTACGGATGCAATCGCAAACGCCAGGGCAAATGCAGCTAAAAAAGGTGTAAATGCGGGAGATATTAAAGTAGCCCTCCAGGTCTCTACAGGCGGTATGGACGCCTCTTCTGTAACAGTAAACTTACCGAAGAACATACAGCAGCAGGTAATAAGTAATAAAATTTCCAGCGTAGAAATGATGATTGACCGGCCGGATATCACAATCGGAATTAATCTGGCGGCAGTTACGGAAATTAATCGCCAGACCAATGCAGATGTACAGCTTACGGCAAAAAAGGTGGAGCCCTCCACACTTAGCGGAGCGGCAAGAAGCCAGATCGGCACACGTCCTGTTTATGATTTAAAGGCAAGCTATGAAAGCGGAGCAAAACATGTTTCTAACTTTGGTACAGGTACTGTTTTCGTAAGTATTCCTTATACTCCATCATCGGAGGAAGCAATAGGAGGACTGTATGCAGTTTATGTGGATGAGCAGGGAAATCCAGCCCGTGTGAAAGGTTCTGCCTATGACAGAAACAGCAGAAGCGTGATTTTTACCACAAACCATTTTTCTGTATATGGACTGGGTTATGAAACCCCAGCAGCAAAATTAGGAGATATAAGCAGCCATTGGGCCAAGGATTCCATTGATTATGTAGTCGGCAGAGGTCTGATCAACGGTATATCCCAAACCGAATTCTCCCCGGACAATGCCATTACCCTGAAAGTACTGGCAAAAGCTCTTGGAAAGCTGGCGGACATTGATCCAAATGCTTATAAAAAAGATGGAATGGCAGACAGTGAATACAGCCCATATATTCAGTGGGCGAAAGAAAAAGGGATTTTAGTAAACTGGGAAAACAGTCAGGTTGCGCCAGATCGGCCATTATCCCGTGAAGAGGCGGCAGCAATCCTGGCAAACTATGGGAAAGCAACAGAATATAAGCTTCCCCAGGTCCGCAATGCCGTAGTCTTTACTGATGCAGCAAAGATTCAGGGCGGATATCAGGAAGCAGTGGCAGCCTTGCAGAAGGCAGGTGTTATCCTGTCAAAAGAAGGAAACAGCTTCAATCCAAAAGCCAATGCAAGCCGCGCTGAGATTTCCGCTATGCTTCACCGCTACATCAAGCTGACCATTGATCCGTCCACTGCCGAAAAATGGGCGAAAAATGACAGCGGTCAGTATCTGTTCTACAGTGAAGGAAAAGCCGTCACTGACTGGCAGACCATCAATGATGTAACGTATTTCTTCGACGGCAGTGGCATCCTGGTATCCGGCCGTTGGATTGAAATCCAGGGAAAATGGTACTACTTTAATGCTGACGGTTCTCTTGCCAGAAGCACGAAAATAGATGACTATGAAGTGGATGAAAAGGGGGTAAGAAAATAAATAAAACCATATGAAAATAAGGCCGCAGGAAGCGTATAAAATCCTGCGGCTTTATTTTGCGATTTGACAAAGTAACAACTTTAACATATAATATAAGTTGTCACTAAACAAGAAAGGAGAGTAATTGATGATAAAGTTTGAGAATATTTCAAAACAGTATAAAGCAAAAAAGGTTCTCAATGATATTACCTTTACTGTACAAAAAGGAAGCCTGGTGGCAATTATTGGAGAGAGCGGCTGTGGAAAGACAACGCTTTTAAAAATGATAAACCGCCTGATAAAACCTACCTCCGGAACGATTTGTATTGACGGCAAAGATACTGCTGCCATGGATGAAGTTACCTTGAGAAGAAGAATCGGCTATGTCATCCAGCAGACAGGACTTTTTCCCCATATGACCATAAGAGAGAACATAGAGCTGATCCCCAGGCTTGAAAAGATGCCGTTAAAGGACAGGGAAGAGAATACAAAAAGATTGATGCAGATGGTCGGGCTGGATTGCAGTGAGTTTTTAGACCGGTATCCCACGGAGCTCAGCGGAGGACAGCAGCAGCGTGTGGGGGTAGCCAGAGCCTTTGCTACAGACCCGGACATTATTCTCATGGATGAACCGTTTTCCGCATTGGATCCTATGACCCGTTCCGATTTACAGGATGAACTGGTGCAGCTTCAGGGCAAGCTGAAAAAAACAATCATTTTCGTCACACATGATATGGATGAGGCCATTAAAATCGCCGACATGATCTGCATTATGAAGGACGGAGACATTTTACAATATGATACACCAGAGAATATTTTAAATAATCCATCGGATGAATTTGTATCTAACTTTGTAGGTAGAAACAGAATCTGGTCATCTCCGGAATTTATCCGGGTATCGGATATTATGATTGAACAGCCGGTTACAGCAGCAAAAGATCTTTCTATATTAAAATGTATTGATAAGATGCGTCAGAATAAAGTAGACACTCTGTTGATCATTGACAGGGAAAGCCGGCGCCTGGAAGGTATTGTAAAAGCCAGGGTGTTAAGAAGCGTAGAAGATAAGTCAAAACAGGCAGAACAATATATGACTCAGGATTTTAAAGTACTTATGCCAGATGAGAATATTCTGGATGCCTTAAAAATCGTTACTGATTATAAAGTATCTGCTGTCCCGGTTGTGGATGAAGGCAGGCGTTTAAAAGGTCTGATTACAAAAAGCAGTCTGGTGACCACCTTAAGTCAGCAATATTTTGAGTATGAAGGAGGAGATGCGTAAATGAATTTTTGGACTTATATTGGAGACAGTTACCCGCAGATCATAACCTTGCTGATTGAACATGTGAAGCTGACAGCAATTTCCGTAGGACTTGCAATATTAATTGGTGTGCCTCTTGGAATTTTAATCGCTTATGCATCAAAAGCCAATAAACCAGTGCTGACAGCAGCTAATATTATTCAGGCCATTCCAAGTATGGCATTGCTGGGATTTATGATTCCGCTGCTTGGTATTGGTACCGTTCCCGCAATAGTTGCGGTTGTTCTTTATTCTCTGCTTCCCATCATAAAAAACACCTATACAGGTATCGAAAATTTAAATCCACAGACAATTGAAGCAGCCAGAGGAATTGGCTTAACGCCCTTACAGGTTCTGACAAAGGTTCAGATTCCTCTTGCACTTCCGGTAATTATGGCAGGAGTGAGAATTGCATCTGTCACGGCAGTAGGACTTATGACCATGGCTGCATTTATCGGAGCGGGCGGACTGGGTTATCTGGTCTTTTCCGGAATCAGGACAGTGAATAACAACCAGATTCTGGCAGGAGCCATTCCGGCTTGTGTGCTTGCTTTAACGGTTGATTTTATCATCGGACTGGTTGAAAAACTGGTTACCCCCATCAGTCTGCAAAAGGGAGACAGAGTAGAAAAAATAAAGAAAAGAACCGTACAGAAAGCGGGTCTTGGTGCAGCGGCAGTTCTGCTTGCAGCCGTGTTTTTATTTACTTCAATCGGCACGGGCAATCAGGAAGGCAGGACCATTTCCATTGGCTCTAAGGATTTTACGGAACAGGAAATATTGGGAAATCTGGTGGCGGATTTAGTAGAAGCAAGAACTGATATAAAAGTGAACCGCAGGCTGAGCCTGGGTGGTACTCAGGTTTGCGCAGGCGCACTAAAGAGCGGAGATATTGATCTTTATATTGAATACAGCGGAACCGCATATACAGATATGTTAAAGTACCCGCCCATCAGTGATATGGAGAAGGTCTATGAAACCGTTAAAAAGGAATATGGAGAGCGTTTTGACCTTGCTGTTTTAAAGCAAATGCAGTTTAACAATACTTATGTACTTGCAGTCAGTCAGGAGACTGCTAAGGAATATGGATTAGGTACAGTCAGTGATTTATCAAGGATAGCAGGTACTATGACTTCTGGAACTACGTTTGAGTTTTCCAACAGAGAAGACGGACTGAGTGGAATAGAAAATGCTTATGGATTTAAAATGGGTAATAAACTTACCATTGACGGTTCACCCCGCTACACCGCACTGGCTGGTGGAGAGGTGGATGTGGTGGATGCATTTGCCACGGACGGACTTTTAAAGAAATTTCAGTTAAAGACACTGACTGATGACAAACACTTTTTCCCTCCTTACTTTGCCATGCCTGTAGTAAGGGAAGAAACACTGAAAGAGTGTCCGGAATTGCCCGGATTGTTAGAAGAACTGGGGGAATTACTCACAGATGAAGACATGGTGGAACTGAACTATAAAGTGGATGAACTGCAGCAGACCCCGGAAAAGGTAGCGGGAGATTTCTTAAGAGAAAGAGGGCTGGTATCATGATTTTTTCTTTTGTGTTGTTTTTAATTCTTTCCCAGTGCTTTTGCAGCCCTGGTATATGCCGGCTGCTTGCTGGAGAGAAGGAACTGACACAGAAGGAAGTATGGATTAGTGATGCGTTTGGAACGTATTTAAGGGCAGATGCATTTCTTCTTTTTCTTTTATGGACATTAAGCTTTTTTTCAATCCCTTATCTTTATCAGGGAGTTGGAATGTTTTTTCTTTTTGTTACATTTCTTTTTCTTAAAAAGATGATAAAAATTTTAAATTTACAATGATTAACAGGAGACTGCTGTAAGGAAAATACGTTCTTACAGCAGTTTTTACGATTTATTTGGAAAAATTTAGAAAATTATAAGAATTTTTATATTTAATTCATTATAACACCCCGCTATAATAGGATAGAGACAGAAATCGATATGGAGGGTACGAGCATGAAATTTTTCAGGAAGAAAATAGAAGAAGAGATGCAAGTGGCGCAAGCCGGTCCTATGGCCGATGATGACTTTGAAAAAGAATTGGAGCATCTGATGACTGAGGAGCACGGAGGTAAAAAGAAGAAAAAGCTTTTTAAGAAAAAATGGAGCAGAAAAAAGAAAATTATTGTGGGCTCTGCAGTTACTGTAGTGTTCCTTTTTATTGTCTTTAATAGTATGGCAGGCGGAAAAAGCGCGGTTATGCCGGTTACAGCAACACCTTTAAAGAAAGGTGAAGTTATAGAAACCCTTTCTGTAAGCGGTCCGGTGCAGGGAACGGACAGTGTGGAGGTGGTTTCCAATTTACATGCTGAGATCCTGGAACTACGGGTAAAAGAGGGTGACAAGGTAGAGAAGGGACAGCTGTTAGCCACTCTTGATGATAAGGACGCGAAAAAAGGAGTGGATATCGCACAGAATGCTTATGATCTTGCTGTCAGTACATATAAAGATAAACAGCTGGAAGCAGAAAACGGCTATGCCAAGGCTAAGCAGGAGTTTGAGACGGCAAAAGCAGATCACAACAGAACACTTCTTCTTTATCAGGGAGGAAGTGCCACAGGTGTTGAGTTGGAGAAAGCTACCAATACCATGAATGATGCGGCTAGGGAGCTTACCACCTATACGATTAAGGATGGGAAACCGGTAGCCAATGAATCCTATTCTCTGCAGATTGAAAAAGAAGCATTTGAGCTGGAGCAGAAAAAAGAAGCACTGGAGAATACAAAAGTAACCAGCCCCATTGCAGGAACTGTAGTAAGGGTAAACTGCAAGGTGGGACGTTTTGCGGATAAAACCGACGATGATAAGCCTATGTTTATCATTAATAACCTGGATGTCCTTGAGATGAAAATTAACGTAAGTGAATATTCCATCGGCAAGGTGAAAGTTGGGCAGCCGGTAGATATTAACGCAGACATCTTAAATGGTGATACAGTAAAAGGAGAAGTAACTGCCATTTCTCCTACCGGAGAAGAAAAGGGAGGCGGTTCTACAGAACGTGTTATCCCAACCACCATTCGTATTATTGACCAGAATACAAAGCTGATTGCGGGAATTACGGCAAAGGCAAAAATCGAACTGCAAAAAGCCGAAGACGTATGGGTAGTTCCTATATCGGCGCTTATTCAGAATCCTGATGGAAGTATGGCAGTCGCCTCCGTTGTTAATAACACAGTAAAATACATACCTGTAAAGACCGGTGTAGAAAGCGATATTGAAGCGGAGATTATTCCGGACGAAGAGGGTGCCTTAACAGAAGGTCTGCAGCTGATTGAAGCTCCATCCCCTATGATTACAGATGGAATGACGGTACACGTGCTTCCGTCTCAGCAGTAGGGGGGATGTTATATGTGGAAAAAGAAAGATGTAATACCTGACTATATCACCCAGAATATCAGCGAAGACCTGATTAAACTGGTTGATATGGTAAAGATCTATGATACCGGTTCCATTAAGGTTCTGGGATTAAAGCGGGTAAACTTAACAATAAAACGGGGCGAGTTTGTCGCCATTATGGGGCAGTCAGGTTCAGGAAAATCAACACTGATGAATATACTTGGCTGTCTGGACCGTCCCACCATGGGACATTATTTTCTGGATGGAATTGATACAGCGGATCTGCCGTCTGATGATTTATCTGCCATCAGAAATCGTAAAATCGGATTTGTTTTTCAGTCCTTTAATTTAATATCCAGAACATCAGCTTTAAAGAATGTGGAGCTTCCCATGACCTATGCCCACGTTTCTAAAAAAGCGAGAGAAAAAAGAGCACTTGAGCTTTTGGAACGGGTAGGTCTGGGAACCAGATACGAACATATGCCCAATGAATTGTCCGGAGGTCAGAGACAGAGGGTTGCAATTGCCAGAGCGCTGGCTAACGAGCCGCCCCTGATCCTTGCAGATGAGCCCACTGGTAATTTAGACTCGGCTTCATCAGTGGAAATCATGGAATTGTTTTCCAAGCTTCATAACGAGGGAGCAACGGTAGTATTGGTTACTCACGAAGAAGATATTGCAGCGTTTACCAATCGGATCATCCGATTCCGGGATGGAAGCCTGGTCAGTGATACACCTAATATTCCAGTATCAAAGCGGGAGAAAGAAGAGCCGGATGAGCCAGAAGAGTTGGAAGAGCCAGAGTATCAGAGTGGGGATGCATTATGCTGATAGAAAATATGAGTATGGCGTTACACGCCATTAAATCCAATAAAATGCGTTCATTTCTCACTATGCTGGGCATCATTATCGGTATCGGCGCAGTGATTGCCATTGTGTCTGTTGGAGACAGCATGAGAAATGTTTTTACAGATGCGTATAAAGATGTAGGGCTTAACCGGGCCATGGTTCTGGTATCCTGGGAAGTGACCGATTTCCGTTATTCCGATTATTTTGACCGGGATGAGATGGAACGGGTGAAAGAGGTTTTTCATGATAAGATCGCGTATATTGACACCAACTCCAGCGCAGATACAGAAGCGATAAACCGCTTAAAAAAGGTGAAATACAATTTTCAGGGAGTGGACTATAATTATACGGACGTTCAGCCCCAGAATATTATTTACGGCAGGTTTATCAATGAAGCAGATATAAAAAAAGCGGCAAATCATGTGGTGCTGGAAGATAAGGGAGCAGTGGAGCTCTTTGGAACAGCTGACTGCGTAGGACGTACTTTCCGCATGACTGTTAATAAGAACACGCAGGAATTTACCGTGGTGGGAGTGTATCACAAAGACTTATCGCCCATGGCTGCCATGCTCCTTGGCAATGGGCAAAAGCAGGCCGGATTTATCCCCGACACTGTGGTAAGCCCAAAAGGCGACAGGTTTCAGGCGCTGAATTTTTATGTACGTGACGGAGTGAACCTGAAAGATTTTCAGCCTGAAATTGCCAGATACATTGCAAAGACAAAAGGCCGCAAAGAATCAGACATCCGTGTCATGTCTGTAGTAGATCAGATGGGAAGTGTGGATTCCAAGCTTTCTGCCATGTCTGCAGCGGTAGGAGGAATTGCAGCCATCTCTCTTTTGGTAGGGGGAATCGGGATCATGAATATCATGATGGTGTCGGTAACTGAGCGTACCAGAGAAATTGGAATCCGGAAAGCACTTGGTGCCAGAACCAGAGATATTATGATTCAGTTTCTGACGGAATCGGCACTGATGTCGGCATGCGGTGGTGTGATTGGGATCATTCTTGGAGTGGCAATTGTAATGATTGGAGGAGCGGTTTTAAAAACAACCGTAATAGTAAAACCATCCGTAGTTGTTATGGCAGTGGGATTTTCCGGGCTGGTAGGTATATTTTTTGGAATTTACCCGGCTTCCAAGGCGGCGAAGGCAGATCCAATCGAGGCATTGAGGTATGAATAGGAGGGAAGCATGCTGTTTGAAAATATGACGATGGCAGTTCATGCCATAAAAGCGAACAAAATGAGATCTCTTCTTACCATGCTTGGGATTATCATTGGAATCGGATCGGTTATTGCCATTGTATCCATTGGTGATACCATGCGGTTTATGATTTCTGATATCTATAAAGATGTGGGAACAACCATGGCTTATGTTTACATCTGGCCCTCTGACGGCAGTGATATGAGACAAAGCGATTATTTCAGTGTGGATGAGATTGACCGAATCAGGGAAGTTTTTAAAGATGAGATCACTTATATAGACGGTGATTCCCGGCAGAATGTGGAAGCTGTTTTTGGCAGAAACAAGGTAAAATTCGCCATGGAGGGGATTGATTCTAATTATCCCGATGTTCATAAGATTAACATCATATACGGCAGGAATTTAAATGAGGGAGATATAAAAGGAAGAAAAAATCATGTTGTTCTGGAAGCAAAAGGGGCGAAAGAGCTGTTTGGCACGGAGGATGCCGTAGGAAAATCTTTTCGGACCACGATTTATGGAGATACGGATGATTATGATGTGGTAGGAGTTTACCGCGAGGAAGAAAATCCATTTATGGCTATGGTAAGTGGTTCTGGTGAGAATAAGAAAGGTTATCTGCCTGAGTCTATTCTGGTATGGCCTAATGATAACATTTATAATATCAGGCTTTACGCAAAAGAAGGCACTGATATGAAATATTTTTCTGACCGTTTTTCCCAGTATATAGCCAAGAACAAAAACAGAAAGAGAGAAGATGTTACCTTTTATTCCGTATCCAGCGAGATGGGAAGCGCGGACCAGATTATGGGCGGTCTGTCTGCAGCCGTAGGAGGCATTGCCGCTATTTCCCTTCTGGTAGGCGGTATCGGAATCATGAATATTATGCTGGTTTCTGTTACAGAGCGGACCCGGGAAATCGGAATCAGAAAGGCGCTTGGAGCAAAGACCTGGGATGTTATGGTCCAGTTTCTCACTGAATCGGCCATACTTTCTGCAATGGGGGGAATCATCGGAGTTATAACGGGTGCAGGACTTGTTTTTCTTGGAGGTACCCTTCTGGGAATGACAGTTGTTATCAGACCAATGGTAATTATTATTGCAGTTGGATTTTCTGCACTGGTGGGTGTGTTTTTTGGAATTTATCCGGCATCCAAAGCGGCAGGGAAAGATCCCATTGAGGCCTTACGATATGAGTAGAAAGCGCAGCAGGCATGCTGTGCTTTTTTCCTGAAAAATAAAAAATTCCTTAAAGGCTCGCAAAGTAAAAGGTTCTATGCTATAATAGGGTGATATCTTATGGTATAGTGAGGAGACTATATGCTGAGTGAAGAAAAAATTAAAATCATGACTAATCTCGCGATGTTTGAGAAACATGAAGGTAAGAGAATATTTCCGATTAACCGGTACTTCAAAAGTGACTATGTCAGCAGCAAGCTGTTCCGCTCCTTTTTCAGCTACACCTTTAGTTTTTTATCCTGCCTTCTTTTATGGGGACTATATTACATGGAACGGTGGCTGAATACCATGGATTTAAAGAGCCTGACAGGAACGGGAATCAGAATTGGTATCATTTATGCTGCCGGTCTTGGGGTATATCTTGGGATCAGCATCTATATATATATGAAGCGTTACGAATATGCAAGCCGGGGAATGAAGGTTTATCTGGCAAAATTAAAGAGACTGGACAAGCGCTATGATGGAAACACCAGATCAATAAAAAGAATAAAAGGAGGGCGTACATCATGATGGGCCTTCTTGTGTTAAGAGAACGACTGAAAGAGTTTTATGCAAGGTATGGAATCTATATTACTCCTGTTATCAAGTTTATATTCAGTTTCCTGGCATTTTCTTTGATGAACAAGAATATTGGATTTATGACGAAGCTGACAGAACCGTTTATTCCACTGGTTCTGGCTTTAGTCTGCTCATTTCTGCCTTATGGAGCCATTTCTTTTGTGGCAGCCAGCTTTATGCTCGCCCATTTATCAGGTATTTCACTGGAGGTTACTCTGGTTATGGCTGTGTTTATACTGGTGGTTGGTCTTTTGTATTATGGTTTCCAGCCGGGAGACAGCTATCTTCTGGTATTAACACCGGTATTTTTCCTGTTAAAGATACCCTATGCCATACCCCTGATTGTAGGGCTTTCCGGAGGAATTGTTTCCGTAATCCCGGTGGGGTGCGGTGTTTTTATCTATTTTACCCTTCTGTATGTAAAACAGAATGCAGGAGTTTTGACCAATGATTTATCCACGGATGAGATGCAGAAGTTCATGCAGCTGATGAAAAGCCTGCTGGCCAATAAACTGATGTTAATTATGGTGCTTGCTTTTGTTTTGGCACTGTTAATTGTGGTGATAATCAAAGGGCTGTCTATGGATTATTCCTGGGTAGTGGCGATTATCGCCGGTACAATTGCTCAGCTTAGTGTTATTTTCATCGGAGATATCACTGCGGATGTGTCGGTATCGGTACTCGGGCTCTTTGGAGGAGTTCTGGTTTCCCTCATACTGGCAGGAATTTATACGTTTTTCGTTTTTACAGTGGATTATACCCGTACGGAATACGTACAGTTTGAAGATGATGATTATTATTATTATGTCAAGGCGGTTCCCAAGCTGACAGTCAGCACCCCTGATGTAAAAGTTCAAAAAATAAATGCCAGAAAGCTCCAGAGACCGCAAAGGTAAGAAGAACAAAAAGGGAGGTGGATCACATGGCAAATTTTTTAGATAAGATGTATTCCTGGGTATCATTCCTTCCCAGAATTTCAAAGACGAATCTGGTTGAGATTATTATCATAGCTTTTTTGCTGTATGAGCTTCTGACCTGGATTATGAATACGAGAGCCTGGACCCTGTTAAAAGGGATCATAGTAATCTTTGCTTTCTATGTCTTTGCTTACGTTTTTCGTTTGGATAATATTTTCTGGATATTCAATAAGATTGCTGCTCCGGCAGTAACCATGGTAATTGTGATCTTCCAGCCGGAACTTCGCAAGGCACTTGAACAGCTGGGAAGCAAGAATCCATTTACTGGAATTCTTACTTTTGACGATGGAAGAGACAATTCCGCATTTACGGATAAGACCATTAATGAATTGGTGAAAGCCACCTTTGAGATGGCGAAAGTTAAGACAGGAGCCCTGATTGTAATCGAACGCAGCGATTCCTTAAAAGAGATTGAACGGACTGGAATCGAAGTGGGCGGAGTTGTCAGCAGCCAGCTTCTTATTAACATCTTTGAGCATAACACTCCTCTTCATGACGGTGCTGTGGTAGTCCGGGGGAACCGGGTTGCAGCAGCGACCTGTTATCTTCCCCTGTCTGATAACATGACCATCAGTAAGGATCTGGGAACCAGACACAGGGCAGCGGTTGGAGTCAGTGAAGTCAGTGACAGCCTGACCATCGTGGTTTCTGAGGAAACCGGACGGGTAACGGTTGCGTTAGAGGGAGGATTAAAGCGGATAGCAGATGCGGATATGCTGAGAACCATTCTGGCAGGAGTCAAGCAGGCGGGAGAGGAAGGAAGCAGGTTCAGGATTTTGAAGGGAAGGCGTAAGAATGAAGGAAAAGCTGTTAAATAACCTTGGACTGAAAGTTGCGTCGCTGGTGCTTTCACTTGGAGTGTGGATGGCGGTGGTGAATATATCAAACCCGGTCATTAACGACTCCCAGCTTGTTACGGTTGAAGTCCGTAACGAGGAAGCTTTAAAAGCGGCAAACTTAACCTATGAAATTGATGGCAAGGATGTTGTGGCAGTCAGTTATCAGGTGAGAACCAGAGACCGTTCTCTGGTAAAGGCACAAGACTTTCATGCATACGTTGATTTAAAGGATTATAATGTAACGGGTGCAATTCCTATTACAGTAGAGATTAATAAAGATAAAGAAAGTCTGGTAAAAAGCGATACCATTACTGCGAAACCCATGGTGATCCGGATTAAAGCGGAGCAGCTGCAGACCAAAAAGTTTGACTTGCAGGTGGATACCATAGGAACAGGGAAAGAGGGTTACAGACCTGGAACCATTAATCTGGTACCGGATAATGTAACGGTGGAAGGACCAGAATCGGTAATTGGACTGATTAATCACATGGGAGTGGAGATCAAGATTAACAATAATGTGAGTTCAGATTTCAGTTCATCAGGGACGCCTCTTTTTTATGACGCAAATGGCAATAAGCTGGATCTGGCAAATAAGGTGACTGTAAATAAACCAGAGATTGACTATTATGTCCAGATGTTAAAGGCAAAGGAGCTTCCTCTTAATTATGAGGTTACGGGTCAGGTTGCCAAAGGATACCGTTATACAGGACTTGAGACAGAGGTAAAGTCTGTTTCAGTGGTAGGAACCAAGTCGGTTCTTGCCTCTCTTACATCCATTGCAGTATCTTCTGATAAACTGAATATTGACGGTGCCACGAAGGATAAAGTGGTACAGCTGGATTTAAGCCAGTATCTGCCGCCGAATACCACCCTTGCAGGTGATAAATATAAAGATGTATCCGTTAAGCTGAAGGTGGAGCCGCTGACCACCCGAGTATTTACCCTTCAGCTGAATGAACTTGATAAAAAGGGCATGTCTGCGGATTACAGCTATAGTTTTGACAAACAGACCTGTGATGTTACCGTAAAGGGGCTCAAAGAAGACTTAGATGCATTGAAAGAAGAAAATTTAAATGCAGTACTTGAAGTCTCCGATTTAAATCCAGGCACTTATCCCGGACAGCTTCATTTTGAAATTGCAGAAGGGTTTGAGATTACCGTTTACACGCCTTTTAATGTTACGGTAGCCATGGAGCACACGGGACCTGCGCAGACGCAGGAAACCACCACTGTGTCAAGCACATCAGAAAGTGCGTCACAGTAAAAAGGGCCTTTCGAGGTATTATGAAGAAAAGTTGGAGGAATTCAGTATGGTCAGTGCTAAAGTTGTTATAAAGAATCCTACCGGTCTGCACCTTAGACCGGCAGGGATTCTTTGTAGGGAAGCCATGAACTTTAATTCAGTGGTGAGTTTTCGTTTTAAGAACACCACTGCCAATGCAAAGAGTGTACTCAGCGTGTTGGGAGCCTGCGTAAAAAGCGGCGATGAGATTACCTTTGTCTGTGAGGGAGCAGATGAAGAGGAAGCTCTGGCTACCATGATCAAGGCTGTTGAGGGGGGCCTTGGCGAATAGATTTTATTATTTTTTAATTAATAAGGAGGATTTTATGTTTAAAGGAACAAGCGCATCTGCGGGAATCGGAATTGGGAAAGCCGTTATCGTAGAAGAGACAGAACTGAAGATTAAAAAAGACACAATTACAGATGTGGATGCGGAAAAAGCCCGCTTTCAGAGGGCTGTAAACCAGGCGATGGAAGAAACAGACGCTCTGGCAAAGGATCTTGCCACAAGAGTGGGAGAAAAGGAGGCGGAGATTCTTAACGGACATCTTCTGCTGCTTTCAGATCCCATGCTGGTAGGTGAAATTGAAACTTCCATTTCAGGGGAGATGGTTAACAGCGAATTTGCAATTGAGACTGTATGCAACACGTATGCAGATATGTTTGCCTCCATGGGAGATGAACTGATGCAGCAGCGTGCTACCGATATGAGGGATATTAAGACCCGCATGCAAAAGATATTACTGGGAGTCAGTTCCGTGGATATCGGAGCTCTTCCGGCAGGAAGTGTGATTGTGGCAAGAGATTTAACTCCGTCCATGACAGCTGGAATTAATCCTGCCAATGTAACTGGTATTGTGACAGAACTGGGTGGTAAGACATCACACAGCGCCATTCTTGCAAGAGCCCTGGAGATTCCAGCCGTTGTTGCATTAGATGGCATCATGAGCCAGATTACAGACGGTACAGAACTTATCTTAGATGGATCAGAGGGAATGGTATTTGCAGACCCGGATCAGGCAGTAAGAGAAGAGTACACCGCAAAAAGAGATGTATTCTTAAAAGAAAAGAAAGAACTGGAACAGTACATTGGAAAACCAACTGTGACAAAAGATGGAGTGACCATTGAACTGGTTGCCAACATTGGAAAACCGGAAGATGTGGATAAGGTTCTTCATTATGACGGAGAAGGCGTTGGCCTGTTCCGGACAGAGTTTCTTTTTATGGACCGGACCAGCATGCCTACGGAAGAGGAACAGTTTGAAGCATACCGCAAGGTAGCGTCAGCCATGAACGGCAAGCCGGTTATTATCCGTACTCTGGATATCGGCGGAGACAAAGAGATCCCTTATATGGGCCTGGAAAAGGATGAGAATCCATTCCTTGGATATCGTGCGATCCGTTTCTGTCTGGATCGCAAGGATGATGTTTACCGTCCCCAGCTTCGGGCACTTTTAAGAGCCAGTGCATTTGGAAATATCCGCATTATGGTACCTATGGTAACATGTCTTGAGGAATACCGGGAAGCAAAGGCTTTGATCGAAGAGATTAAAAAAGAACTGGATGAAGCATCCATTTCCTATAAAAAAGATATTCAGGTCGGAATCATGGTGGAAACAGCAGCAGCTTCGCTGATGGCAGATGTATTTGCAAAAGAAGTTGATTTCTTCAGTATTGGGACCAACGATCTGACTCAGTACACCATGTCTGTAGACCGTGGTAATGACAAGGTATCCTACCTCTACTCACCACTTAATCCGGCTGTTTTAAGAAGTATTCGCCACGTGATTGAGTGTGGAAGAAAAGAAGGAATTATGGTAGGGATGTGTGGAGAAGCTGCAAGCGATCCTATGCTGATCCCCCTTCTTCTGGCATTTGGCTTAAATGAGTTCAGTATGAGTGCATCTGCTATTTTAAATGCAAGAAAGCTGATTACCGGATACAGCACACAGGAGCTTAAGGAAGTTGCCGAGAAGGCCATGACTTTTGTTACTGTAAAAGAAGTAGAAGATTATATGAAAGATTTTATTAGCCGTTCCTAATGGAACGAATGGGAAAGAATGCAGCTGTTGCCGTTAAGGCGGCTGCATTTTTTCCGAAAAAAGGTGAAAAGGCGATTATTTACAAAAGGGGATATGTTACGATGAGCGTTTATCTGATCAGTTATGCAGCATCTTATCTGTTTGCAAGAGCCGGTTATTATTGGCTTTCCGGTTTAATCCTCATGCTTGCGGCACTCTTTCTCTACTGGAATGATTACAGGAGAACAGAGAATATCATTCATTTACGGGGATTGTTTTCCTTGTTCTGGGTAGGCGGAGAGGGCGTTGCCTGCTTAAAGCTTTCTCAGCTTTCTTCTGATTGGAGTATCATTACCTGGCTTTGTTTTCTGGTGGCATACTTAGGCTTTTATATGACCTTTGAACTCATGATCAGAACACAGGGCTCTGCAGGAGGACAGCGTTCCAGCTGGTTTAGTTTTAAAGGATACGAAAAACCTCTTTTTCTGGCTATGCTGCTGACCACGGTACTGTCTCTTGGCGCATTTTTAACTGAGGCGGCTGTACTGGGATTTATCCCATTTTTCATTAAGGGAATGCCTCATGCCTATTCCACATTCCATATTACGGGAATTCATTATTTTACTGTATCGTGTGTTCTGGTGCCAGCTCTTTCTGTGCTGTATTTCAGCATTGAGCAGGGACGAAACGGATTCAGGCTGGTTCTGACAGTGCTGATGGATTTAATCGCCTGTGCGATTCCGGTATTATGTGTTTCCCGTTTTCAGCTGATCCTGGCTGTGGGTCTGGCGATTCTTACCTACATTGCCATGGAGCACAGGCTGAAGATTATATACGGAGTGGGGCTTTTGCTTGGAATGATTCCTATCTATGTGATTCTTACCATAGCAAGAGGTCATGATGTTACCTACTTAAACGGTATTTTTCAGATGAAATACAGTCAGATGCCTATTTTCATCACACAGCCGTATATGTATATTGCCAATAACTATGATAATTTTAACTGCCTGGTGGAATGGCTTCCTTCCCATACCTTTGGACTTAGAATGCTGTTTCCATTATGGGCGCTTTCCGGATTAAAATTCCTGGTACCTGCTTTGGTGGATTTTCCTATATATGTGACCAAAGAAGAACTGACTACAGTGACTCTTTTTTATGATTCCTTTTATGATTTTGGCATCGTGGGAGTCATCTTGTTCAGCTGTATCCTGGGAGCCGTGGCATTTTTCCTGATGCGCCTTGTAAAGCGGGTGAGAAACCCAATTGGTTATCTGTTTTATGCCCAGTTCGCCATGTATTTAATTCTGTCATTTTTTACAACCTGGTACAGTAACCCTGCAACCTGGTTTTATTTCGCACTGACTGGTGCACTGTATGTGTTCTGTTCCTGGAAGAATAACGGAAGGCATGAATAAAAGAATACTCATAGGAAGATGCGCATGGATCTGGTAAATGACCGGATTCATGCGCATGTTTTATGTCTGGCAGTTATATTATAAAAAACCAGTATCCTCTTTTATGGTCTCTGATGGCGAGATGTGAAACTTGTTTTTATAAGCTCTGGAGAACGTAGAATAATTTTTAAATCCGCAGGAAAAACATACATCGGTAACGGAGATGCCGGTTCTTAGGCGTTCTCTTGCCAGCAGAAGGCGTTTTTCTGTAATATAATCAAAAAGGGTATAGCCGGTCTCTTCTTTAAAAAGATGCATCAGATGATAGCGGCTGATAAAAAAAGATTCTGAGATTAAATCCACGGTCATGTCTTCTGTCAGGTGGCTGTTAATATAATCCATAATACTTAAGATCCTGGCATCTCCGGTAGACGGTGGCAGATACTGGACTCTGTTTGTCAGAGAGGCACGGTTTAACTGAATCATAAATTCAAGAAAGACTACCTGACAGTATAAATCTTTTGCATAGCCGTCATGGGTGCAGGCATATTCCAAATTGGTTAATGTCCGGTACAAACTGCTCTTCTCCATGGAGTGGATTCTCAGTACATGGGAATGAAGCTCTCTGGATTTTTGAAAGCAGGCGCTTAAATCATAGTCATCTGACTGGTATGCGTTCAAAAATCCGGGTGAAAGATAGACAATGATTCTTTCGTAAGGAATGTGTGCTGCTATATCCGGCCGGTGTATGTCATTATGGCTTACCAGTATGATATCATATGGTTCCAGAGAATAGGCGCAGCCTTCAATCCTGTATGTAACAGATCCCTGGATAAAGATAATTATTTTATCAAAATCATGATAGTGGTAATCATAGCTTAGCTTACCTTCGTCCATAAGGTGGAACAGCTTAAAATTGCTGTTTAGATATCCCCGTTTTTCATAGTTATTCATTGTAGCAGGTGACACCTCCTTTCCGTTTTATAATACAACACAATTTGCAATATATAAAGCATTATATTAATAGAAATGCTGGAAAGTGCTGTTTATAATAGATAGTATCAATCAAATACTGGAATGAAAAGGAATGAATGATGAAAATAGCAGTACTGGCGGGCGGATACAGCCCGGAACGGGAAGTGTCCTTATCCTCAGGGGCCATGATTACAAATGCACTGATGGAGCAGGGGCATGAAGTATGTTTGATAGATTCTTATCTGGGAATTCCGGACGGAGAAGAAATCCGGTTTTACCATTTAGAAGATGGCATGGAATTTTCCAGTCACATTGGCGAGAATGCTCCCGATTTAGCACATGTAAAACGGAGGGGAAGCCTGGGTGGAATTATGGGAAACCGGGTGATGGAAGCATGTATGGAGTCGGAGATGGTTTTTCTGGCGCTCCATGGAGGGGCAGGAGAAAACGGCCAGATTCAGGCAATTCTTGACGGCTTTGGGATTCCTTATACGGGAACCGGATACGAGGGCTGCTTTAAAGCCATGGATAAGCATCTGGCTAAGCTTTTAATGCGGGAGGAGAATATTAAAACTCCTGAATGGAGACTTTATGAAAAAGGATCTGACGCAGAGCCTTTTGTATTTCCCTGTGTTGTCAAACCATGCGGTTGCGGGTCCAGCGTGGGAGTAACCATGGTGGAAGAGGAAGGGCAGTGGAAGAAGGCACTTGAGACTGCATTTTCCTGTGAAAACACGGTGCTTGCCGAGGCGAAAGTTACCGGAAGGGAATTTTCAGTGGGTATACTTGGAGGAACAGCACTTCCAGCTATTGAGATTAAGCCCATAAGCGGCTTTTATGATTATGAGAACAAATACCAGCCGGGTAAGACAGAGGAGATCTGTCCTGCCAGCCTTTCAAAAGAAGAAGCAGATCAACTGGCTGATCTGGCTGTAAAAGTACATAAGGTTCTTTCACTTGGTTATTACTCCAGAGTGGATTTTATGATGGAACAAGATGGCAGTATTTACTGTCTGGAAGCAAATACATTACCGGGGATGACACCTTACAGCTTACTCCCCCAGGAAGCAAAAGCTGCAGGAATCTCTTATCAGGAACTGTGTGACTTAATTGTCAGACATGGGAAAGGGGCATTAGAATGAATATAACTTTGGAAAAATATCATGGTCTTGGAAATGATTATCTTATTTTTGATCCCAATAAAAATGAATGCAAACTGACAAAGGAGAATATCCGGCTGATTTGTGACCGGAACTTCGGTGTGGGCTCAGACGGGCTGTTGGTTGGACCCATCATGGGGCAGGATAAGCTGGAAGTAAAAATATTAAATCCCGATGGAAGTGAAGCGGAGTTAAGCGGAAACGGTGTACGGATATTCGGGAAATATTTAAAGGATGCCGGTTATGTTCAGAAAAATAAGTTTGTAATCAACACCTTAAGCGGAGAGCAGACCATCCAGTATTTGAATGAAGAGGGAACCAAGATTAAAGTTTCCATGGGCAAACTTAGCTTTTACAGTGATGAAATACCTGTTACAGGCCCAAGAAGAGAGGTTCTAAATGAAACCATGCTGTTTGGCAGCATCCCTTACCGTGTTACCTGTGTAAGCATTGGAAATCCCCACTGTGTAATCTGGTTAAATGATATATCAAAGGATCTGGTATGCCGGATCGGGAAACATTCTGAAAATGCCGAGTATTTTCCGGAACGGATCAATACCCAGCTTTTAAAGGTGCTGGACCGCACCAATATTGAAATTGAGATCTATGAAAGAGGAGCCGGTTATACCCTTGCCTCCGGAACCAGCGGCTGCGCAGCAGCCGGAGCCGCATACCGTATGGGACTGACAGATCCAAAGATGTATGTGCATATGCCAGGCGGGGTTCTGGAAGTGGAAATTAAGGAAGATTACAGTGTTCTGATGACAGGAGAAGTGGGTTATGTAGGCAGATTTATCCTGTCTCATGAATTTGCAGAACAAGTGAAGGCACTTCAGTAAAAAGAAATATTTAGGCATGACAGCCGTCCCGGGAAGCCGTCTGAGAAAAATCGACAGCTTCCGTAGCTGTCATGCTTTTTGCTTGTCCGTATAAAAATATTTATTAATAAAATAAGAAAAATTCCTTGCATATTAAACCCTGGAATTAAAAATATTTCGTCCTGCTATCGATAGACAGGTATAATTTACAGGAACGTGAAATTCCCTGTTTATCATGGAAATAGGAAAAAAATACCTGAAATAATTTTGTTTCAAAAAAATAATTGGGCAGGTTTTTGATTAAATATGAATAATTATGATTTGTTATGAATAAAAATTCTGCCGCGGTATATTGCTAACGTGTTGACGAAAACTACATTTTCATACTATAATATACCTTAATTTAGTTACTGCAAAGAAGATATATTGCAGGAGAGGCGGGAGCTTATGAAGCGTATGTCGTGTGAAAACGGAGAAGCTGGTATTTACATAATTGACCAGGATTACAAGATTGTATATCTGAATGATATGGCAAAATTATATTATCCGAATTTACAGGTAGGAATGCACTGCTATCAAGGGATAGGAGTAAAATCGGCTCCCTGTACGGACTGCCCCTGGACAGGTGAGAACGGCGGTCCGGTGATTTCTTATAATACTGCCTCTCAGGCCTGGATGGCAATTTCTTCCGGGCAGATTGACTGGCCGGGCAGTGAAAACTGCAGGCTTATTTTGTCACGGCCGGTAGATGAAAAAAATAAAAATCTGTTCTATTATCTGACTGAGTCAACGGTATATGACGGATTGCTGGAACTTAATTTTTTAGCGAATACTTATAAAGTTTTATTTCATGATAGCGAAAAACTGGAATTGTCTCCTGAGGAAGGCCGGTTGGATCAGATTCTTACGGAAACACTGAATTTCATGGTGCATCCCGATGAAAAGCAGAGCTTTGAAGAATTTTGGGATTTATCTTCCATGGCCTCCCGATTAAGGGACAGCGACCGGGTATTAAGGGGAGAGTTCCGCAGGAAGATGCCAGGTGACGGATACTGCTGGATGAATCTGATTCTGGTTTTATTCCGCAGCGGAGAAAATCCGGATAAAGATGCCATCATTATGTGTTATATCCAGGATATTGATGAGCGTAAGAAGAAGGATGAAGAAGAGGAAAGACGACTTAGGGAGATTAGGGAAGAGACGGATTCCATGACTGGTCTTTACCGTTATGGACCGTTCTTTGAGAAAGCGGATTACCTGTTAAAAAATACAGATTCCTCTGGATTTTTTATGGTGGCAATTGATATTGAACATTTTAAGCTTTTTAATGAATGGTATGGAGAAGAGGAAGGGGATCGTTTCTTAATAAGAATTGGCGATTATTTAAAAGAGATCGAAAAATTTTACTCTTCTGTCGCTGGTTATATGGGCGGGGATGATTTTGTGATCCTCATTCCCGAAGATTTGTCCGTGCTGGAAGAACTGGAGGATGTGATTAACATCTATGCCAAGCAGTATGGGGGCAACGCGGGATTTATGCCTGCATTTGGCGTGTACCGGGTTGAGGATTTAAGCCTTCCGGTGAGCATGATGTATGACAGGGCTGCCATAGCTCTTAATTCCGTGAAGGGTAATTATACGAAACGTGTGGGCTGGTATGATCCGGGAATGAAGCGGAAGATGGAAAGCGATCAGGTTCTGCTTTCTGAGATTCAGCGTGCACTTGAGAAGAAGGAATTTATATTCTATGCCCAGCCCCAGTGCAATATGCTGACGGGCAGGATTATCGGTCTGGAATCCTTAGTCAGATGGCAGCACCCCCAGAGAGGGGTGATATCACCCGGAGAATTTATTCCGCTGCTGGAGCAGAACGGCTTTATTACATATCTTGACGTGTATGTCTGGGAGATGGTTTGCAGACAGCTAAGCGCCTGGATTAAAGAGGGAAGGCGCCCAATCCCGATTTCGGTTAATATGTCCCGCATGGATATTTATGCCATTGATGTTGTAGAGAAGTTTAAACAGCTGGTAAGCCGCTACGAGATCGATCCCAAATATCTGGAGATTGAGATTACGGAAAGTGCCTATGCGGAAGATTACGATCTGATCCGAAAAGTTGTGGAAGATCTGCGCAGGGCCGGGTTCCCTGTATTTATGGACGATTTTGGAAGCGGGTATTCATCCTTAAACATGTTAAAGGATGTGAATGTGGACGTAATCAAAATTGATACCAAATTCCTTGATATGAACGAGAATAGCAAGGGAAGAGGGATGGGAATCTTAGAAACCATTGTCCGGATGGCAAGAGTGATGCAGTTAAAAGTCATAGCAGAGGGCGTGGAAGAAAAGGAACAGGTCGATTTCCTGATCAATATCGGCTGCATTTACGGACAGGGCTTTTATTACCATGAGCCCCTCCCGGTACACGTAGTAGAAAAACTTCTGGATGAAGACAATAATTTAGATTACAGGGGAATTCAGGCACGGCAGCTAAAGCAGCTGAAACTGGAAGATCTGTTTAATGAGAATATCATCAGTGAAGCCATGCTTAACAACATGCTTGGCGCCATTGCATTGTATGAGATCTACGAGGACCGCTGTGAGATTCTCCGTGTGAATGAGGAATATTACCGTGTAACCGGTGATAATCCAATTGATATGGAAGAACGGAAACGGTATGTGTTAAACAAGGTATATCGAGATGATATGGACTGGGTTCTGAATATCTTTGAAGAGGCATATAACAATCCGCTCCAGGGGGCAGAAGGAACCTTTCGCCGTTACCGCACCAGCGGAGAATTAATGTGGGTGCATCTTCGCGTCTTCTTTTTACGGGAGCAGGATGATCACCGTCTTTACTATGGGGCGGTAAGAGATGCGACAGAGCAGATGGAGCAGAGGCAGAAGCTGAAAGACTCCCAGAACATGTTAAGAGATGTATTAAAGATTGCCGGTAAGAATATCTCCTTTAATAATATTGCAGAAGAGAATCAATGGGCAGCAAGCGCGGTTTTTGCACAGATGGCACCAGGTGGTTTAATTGGAGTTTACTGTGATAAGGGGCTGCCTTTGTATTTTGCCAATAATGAGATGCTTCGTATTTTAAATTACGATTCTTATGAGGAATTTGCCAGGGAGACCGATGGGTTAGGACGAAACCTTCTGCACCCGGAAGATTTAAACATGATACAGGGGAATACGCTTCGGTTTATGGCTCCGGGAATGGAATACACGTTCCGTCACAGGTTGAGAAAAAAAGATGGAACCTGGCTGTGGATGGTGGCCAAGGGCCGGGTGGTACAGGCGGAAGACGGAAGATTTGCAATTGTAAGCGCCTGCATGGATATTACCGATACGGTACTGGCACAGAAGCGCCTTCAGGAAGCCAACAGGACCCTGCGGTTTAAAAATGACGAACTGGAATTTTTAAGCTCCGGTATGTTAGGCGGATATTACCGCTGCAGAAAATCCGAAGATATGGAGTTTTTGTATACAAGCCCCCGATTCCTTGAGATCCTTGGCTATAGTAGTGATGAGCTGAATGAGCTCTTCCAGAATCGGCTTTTAAATATGATACACCCGGGTGATAGGGAAAAAATCAGGCTCATGACGGAGACCTTAAGTCCAGATGAGAGCTTAAAGGGTGTGGAGTACCGTATCCTGACCCGCAACGGATACAAATGGATTCTTTGCCATTCCAGATTATCTGTGAAATCAGGGGACAGTTTTCTTTATGGAGTGATGCTGGATATTGAAGAACTTGGCGAGTTATATAGTCAGGTGGAAGAATGCAGAACTCCGTTACTGCCAGAGGGAGTACGGTTCTTCCAGAATCGTGATGCGGCAGTGGGGAGGATGCACAATTATTTATCACGCCACAGATTTTTAACTTCAGGTCTTTTGCTGTTTTCCTTTCATGGTGGAAACAATGACCCCAATTCCGCCAGACAGGCATTTTTGGAACAGGCATTGTTCATGAAGCGGTTTTTCAGAGAAGACGATATCATGTGCCTGGATGGGGATTATGAAGTCCTGATACTGTGCCGGAATATCAAAGAAGAAGATATTAAGGTGAAATGCAGACGCATTTTAAAGGAATTAAGATATCAGATGATGAGCCAGATATCCAAAGCACTGCTTCCTGTCCGTGCAGGTTTAACTGTAATCCGGGTTCAGGATGATGATTTTGAGGAATGCTATGACAGAGTGAAAGCTTCCTTGTTAAAAAATGCCCTCAGTACAGATCAGGAATTGTAAATAAAGAATAGACCTCTTTTTTCATATGTGTTATAATCCACGTAAACCATTTCAGGATAAAGGAAGGAATAATGATATGATAGCAGACAAGATGAGACCCCTTGTAGAAAACAATTCCGCCATCCGCGCCATGTTTGAAGAGGGAAAGAAGATGGCTGCCGAATATGGTGCAGAAAATGTCTATGATTTCAGCCTCGGTAATCCTAATGTGCCTGCACCGGAAGCAGTGAAGCAGGCCATCCTTGATATTATGAACGAGGAAGAATCAACCATGGTTCATGGATATATGAGCAATGCAGGTTTTGATGACGTAAGACAAGGCATAGCACAGTCCATCAACCGAAGGTTCGGGACTCATTTTCACGGAGGCAATCTCCTTATGACGGTAGGAGCTGCCAGCGGTCTGAACGTGATTCTAAAGACCATATTAGATCCTGGTGATGAGGTAATCGTATTCGCCCCCTATTTTATGGAATACGGATCTTACGTACGCAATTATGACGGTGTGCTCTCTGTTGTCCCCCCGAATACAGAAACCTTTCAGCCCAATCTCCTGGAATTTGAAAGCAGAATCACAAACAGGACTAAGGCAGTCATTATAAATACTCCCAATAATCCGACCGGCGTGGTTTATTCTTCTGAAACTCTTCGGGAGATTGGTGCCATTCTGGAGCGGAAAGAAAAAGAGTATGGATCTTCCATACTACTGATTTCAGATGAGCCTTACAGAGAGCTTGCTTATGATGGTGTTGAGGTTCCTTATGTGACGCTGTTTTACAGAAATACAGCGGTCTGCTATTCCTACAGCAAATCCTTATCTCTGCCGGGGGAACGAATCGGATATCTGGTCATTCCCGATGAGGTGGAGGATTCAAAGGCTGTGATTGCGGCTGCCAGCATTTCAAACCGAGTTCTGGGATGCGTCAATGCTCCGTCTCTGATGCAGAGAGTGATTCTTCGCTGCGTGGATGAAAAAGTGAACCTGTCTGCCTATAATAAAAACAGGGAGCTTCTTTACAACAGTTTAACAGAATACGGATTTGAATGTATCAAGCCGGAAGGTGCATTTTATCTGTTTATAAAAACTCCGGAAGATGACAAACTGTTCTGTGAGTTCTGTAAAAAGCACCGGGTTCTTATGGTGCAGGGAAGTGCTTTTGCATGTCCTGGCTATGCGCGGATTGCGTATTGTGTATCTTATGAACAGATTGAACGTTCACTTCCTGCATTTCATGCAATTGCACAGGAATATGGACTTACAGCAGACAGGGAGGGCATAAGATGAAAGCATGGCAGGCGAATATCCGAACAGTAACCCCATATGTTCCAGGCGAACAGCCAAAGGGCGGGAACTTAATTAAACTGAATACCAATGAAAATCCTTATCCTCCGTCACCTCTGGTAAAAAAAGCCATGGGTGAGATGGATTATGATACGTTCCGCAAATATCCGGATCCGTCTTCCACCGTTCTGACAAAGGCACTGTGTGAATACTATCAGATGGAGGAAGATGAGATTTTTGTGGGAGTAGGGTCTGATGATGTGATTGCCATGTCGTTTCTCACATTTTTTAATTCTGAAAAACCAGTCTTATTTCCCGATGTGTCGTATTCCTTCTATCAGGTATGGGCGGAGCTGTTTCGTATTCCTTTTGAAACACCTGTCCTTAATGAGCATTTTCTCATTTGTAAGGAAGATTATTATAAAGAGAATGGGGGAATCATATTTCCGAACCCCAACGCGCCCACTGGCGTTTTTATGCCATTAAGTGAAGTGGAAGACATCATCGCCCACAATCAGGAGTCGGTTGTGATTGTGGATGAAGCTTACATTGATTTCGGCGGTGAAAGTGCAGCCAGGCTGATTAAAAAATACGATAATCTGCTGGTTGTGCAGACCTTTAGCAAATCCCGGTCTATGGCGGGAATGCGGATCGGTTTTGCCATGGGTAACAAAGAACTGATACGGGCTTTAAACGATGTGAAGTATTCCTATAATTCCTATACTATGAATATGCCGGCTCAGGTTCTGGGCGCGGAAGCGGTAAAGGATGACTGTTATTTCAGACAGATGGTTGAAAAAATTATAACCACAAGAGAGAAAGCGAAAAAACGTCTCAGTGAGCTTGGGTTTGTATTTCCTGATTCCATGGCTAATTTTATTTTTGCCAGTCATAAGGAGAAAAAAGCGGAAGATATTTACCTGGCGTTGAGGGAAAAACAGATTTTCGTTCGTTACTTTAAACAGCCAAGGCTTGATAATTATTTAAGGATCACCATTGGTACGGATGAGGAGATGGAAAAGCTTTATGATTTCCTGGAGAAATTTCTTTGATCAGACTATTTATCACTTGGACTTTTTGAGGTATGATAAAGGCAGGAGATAAGCATGGAATTTGTAAAAAAATATAGCAGAATCTTATTAAATATAATTATTCCTATTGTGTTTACCTATTTAATCTGCATCTGGGGACCAAGAATACTGAATTTCTTTCTTCCTTTCGTGATTGGCTGGGTGATTTCAGTCATTGCCAATCCTCTGGTGCGTTTGTTGGAGAAACGTCTGAAGCTGGTTAGAAAGCACAGTTCTGTGCTGATTGTTGTGGCAGTACTGGCTCTTATTATTGGTGCTTTTTATTTAATCATATCAAAACTGATTTCGGAAACAGCAGGATTTGTGAAGGATATTCCCCTTTACTATGATTCGGCCTGGGTCGAGGTTCAAAAGATGCTTCTGACGGCAGAAGATCTGCTGCGATTTCTTCCCAAGGGAATTCAGGATTCGGTAAATGTATTTGTAACACATATTGGAGAATATTTAAATGTTATGGTGCAGAAAATCGCATCGCCCACCTTTATGGCTGCGGGCAATGTGGTAAAAAGTATTCCTGCAGCACTGGTTTACACGGTTGTAACCATATTTTCTTCCTATATTTTTATTGTGGACCGGGATAAAATTCTTGCTTTTATAGACCGGTATACTCCTGATGGATTTTCCAAATATTATGATTATCTGAAAAAGGACGTAAAGCATCTGGTAGGAGGATATTTTCTTGCGCAGTTTAAGATCATGTTCATTATCGCAGGTGTACTGGCAGCAGGATTTCTGGTCCTGGGAGTGAAGTATGCACTTTTGCTCGCTGTCATTATTGCGATTCTTGATTTCCTTCCTATCCTTGGGACTGGCACAATCCTGATTCCCTGGGCGATTCTCAGGATTGTTTCAGGAGAGTACGCCTTTGGTGTAGGTCTGATTGTGATTTACGTACTGACACTGGTATTGAGACAGATCATTCAGCCGAAGATTGTAGGAGATACCATGGGTCTTGACCCGTTAATGACATTATTATTTTTATATCTGGGATTTAAAATAAGCGGGATAGCCGGAATGATACTGGCTGTTCCCATTGGAATGCTGGTGATCAGCATTTATAAATTCGGTGCCTTTGACCGGTTTCTTTACAGCGTAAAGACCTTAGTTCACGACATCAATGGGTTTAGAAAAGAGAAAGATGATATCGATTAAACGCAGTAATTGGAGGATACAATGAAAAAAAACATAAGATTGAAAATCGCCGCTTATCTGATTGCATGTCTTATGGCTTCTGAGGCATTTGCTACCCCTTTAAATGGTTATTCGGCAGAGGCCTGGAAACTGGAGAACGGACAATACATTGATGCATCCGGTAATCCCATTACAGGAGTTTTAGCAAAGGGGATTACAGTGACTAAATACCAGAACAGGCAAAATGAGGAAAATGGTGGGATTGACTGGAAGAAGGTGGCAGAGGACGGAGTTTCTTTTGCCATGGTGAGAATCGGTTATCTCAATGATATGGATCCCTATTTTTCTGAGAATATGAAACATGCTTCGAAAAATGGGCTTAAAACCGGCGTGTTTTTTTATACCCAGGCTCTTGATACACAAACTGCAGTGGAAGAGGCAAAGTATGTGCTGCGTCAGGTAAAGGATTATAAAATCTCTTATCCGATTGCTTATGACGTGGAATCCCAGTATCTTCTTGATAATAAGCTTTCCAAACAGCAGATTACGGATAATATCAACGCATTCTGTAAAACCATTGCAGATGCGGGTTATCGCCCGATTGTCTATGCAAATAATAAATGGCTGTCTCTTCATATCGATATGAGCCAGGTTCCCTATGATGTATGGTATGCCAGATACGGAACGGTCAATGATTATCAAAACAGAACCATCTGGCAGTGTACGGATAAAGGAAGGGTGGCAGGGATCGATGGAGATGTTACCATTGAATTATCCTTTGCAGATTACGGTTCCATGATTCCGGCAGATGGCTTTAAAACCATTGACGGGGAACGGTATTACATGAAAAACTATGAAAGACAGACCGGCTGGATTCAACCGGATGGAACGTGGTATTATCTGGATTCCAATGGAATGGTGGTTCATGATAAGACCATGGTGATAGACAATGTATCTTATACCTTCGGTTCTCAGGGAGAGATAACAAATCAGACCAGATAATGGAGTTACAAGTGAAAAAAGAAAACGATTTAAATTCAGATCATATAAAAGGGCTGGTATGGAGGCTAGCAATCCCCTCCATGCTGGCTCAGTTTGTCAGTGTTTTATATAGTATCGTAGACCGTATGTATATTGGAAATATTCCAGAGATCGGGGAAGTCGCCCTGGCAGGAGTTGGAATCTGCGGTCCCATAGTGACCCTGATTTCTTCTTTTGCATTTTTAGTGGGCGCAGGAGGATCTCCTCTTATGAGCATCCGTCTGGGAGAGAAAAACCAGAGAGCTGCCAGCCAGATTCTGGCCAACTGCTTTCTGCTCTTATTGACTTTTTCCGTTCTTATCACAGCGGTATCCTTCCTGTTAAAAGATCACCTTCTCATGTGGTTCGGCGCAGGAAAGACAGTATTTCCCTATGCAGATGAATATCTTACCGTGTATCTTACCGGAACCGTGTTTGCATTGCTTTCCGCAGGGTTAAATCCTTTCATTGTAAGTCAGGGATATGCCAGGACAGCCATGAAATCCGTTGTTTGTGGAGCTGTGAGCAATATAATCCTGGACCCTGTTTTTATTTTTGTTTTTGGAATGGGGGTAAAAGGCGCTGCTATCGCAACCGTTCTGTCCCAGGTGATATCCTGTATCTACGTTCTTAAATTTCTTTTTGGTAAAATCCCTCCTATTGGCATAACCTTTCAGGGGTATGACTTAGAAGTGATGAAGAGAATTCTTACACTGGGGCTTTCCCCGTTCCTCATTATTGCATTTGATAACGTACTTATTATTTCGTTAAATACAGTAATCATGCATTATGGGGGTGAGGGCAGCGCAGAAAAGCTTCTTACCTGTATGACCATTGTGCAGAGCTTTATGTTAATGGTGACCATGCCTCTAGGCGGTATTACAACAGGGACCCAGACAATTCTGGGTTATAATTTAGGGGCAGAAAGACCGGAGAGGATCAGACAGGCAGAGCGCTATATTACCCTTCTGGCAGTTGGTTTTACCACAGTGATGTTCCTGATTGCCCATACGGTTCCCCAGGTGTTTGTACATATTTTCACACGGGACCAGTCTTATGTTGATCTGACTGTCAGCGGGATAAAGATCTATACCATGGGGATAATCCCTTTAGCACTACAGTATGTAATTGTTGACGGATTCACCGGTCTGGGGGCGGCAAAAGCAGCAATTTCACTTTCCATGTTCCGAAAGACAATTTTCCTTCTTGGAGCGGTGTTGCTGCCTGCATGGCTGGGAGTTAATTATATTTTTTACACTGAACCAATCTCAGATTTCATAAGCGTAATGGTATCCATATTGGTTTTTATAACTTTGTTTGGACGAATCATACAGAAAGGGACAAAAGTTATTGACATATGACGAAAATGATTCTATGATATTTATAGTGAGTCATTGACTAAATAACAGGAGGTCTTGCTATGAAAATTGCGGTTACTTATGACAGAGGAAATGTATTTCAGCATTTTGGACAAACCACACAGTTTAAAATCTATGAGGTGGAAGAAAAAAATGTAATATCACAGGAGATTACGGATACCAATGGAGACGGTCACGGTGCCCTGGCAGGTTTTCTGACCAGACTGGGTGTAAAAACTCTTATTTGCGGGGGGATTGGAGCAGGAGCGAGAAATGCATTGTCAGAAGCAGTAATCAAGTTATATCCGGGAGTAGAAGGAAATGCTGATGAGGCGGTGAATTCCCTGCTGTCAGGAAGCCTTCAGTTTGATCCGGATACTCTTTGCAGCCATCGTCATGAGGGAAGTGAAGATCACGATTGTGGTCATCACCATCACGGAGAGAGCTGCGGTCATTAATGCAATAAAATATATGGGATAATAAAATGCATCCCCATGGACTGTAAAAGCCGTGGGGATGCATTTTTATTGAATCAGGAGCCAGTGGACTGATAGTGCCTTAACCCTAATTTCCATAAAAGAAATGCAGGAATGAGAAAAAGGGCACTAAACAGCGGCAGCAGGCTGTACCACTGGTTGTCGGATTTCCCCGTCAGATATAAAAAAGGATAATACTGGAACAGAGCAAAGGGAACCAGGTAAGTACAAATGAAAAGAACGGTTTTTCCATAAATCCCGATGGGATATTTTCCATATTCTCTGGCTCCGTCTGTAAATACATTCATAAATTCCAGCCCCTCCAGAGTAAAAAAGCATAAGCATGCAAAAATCAGGTAAATGGCTCCAAACACACACACACCTCCTAAAATCATCAGTACTACGAGAATGCACCGAAGGGGTGTCCAGTTTATGGAACTGTAGCAAATCCCATAAACCAGCATGACAACAGCCTGAATAAGACGTCCGAATCTGGTTAAGTCCACCTTGCTGCAAAGAACCAGAAACAGGCTGTTTTTTGGACGGAGTAAAATACGGTCAAATTCTCCGTTTCCAATTATGGTTTCAAAGGTATCCAGACTTCGGAAAACGGTTTCTGCCAGTGTAAAAGCCATAAGAGTAATGGAAAAACACAAAAGCACCTCGCTGTAAGAAAATCCGTTCACCTGGTGGAAACGGGTCATCATAAAATAAACTCCTAAAAAGACATTAAAGGAGATTAAAAACTGCCCGATTAATGTCATAAAAAATGAAATTTTGTGCTGCATCATGCTTTTTAAATGCATGAAAAAGAAACTAACGTAAAGCCTGACTGAATTCATGGTATCCTCCTTTCAACCGCCCTGTATGACAACCCGTTTTAATGCCCGCTTTTCTAAATACCGCCCGATAAGTACAAAAGCAAACAACCAGAATGTCTGTTTTAAGATGCTGATGGTAAGATCGGGTCCTGTTATATCTCCGGCAAAGATCCGGAACGGAACATTCTGTGCGGAGGCAAAGGGAAGAAATTCCACAATTGTTCGTACATGGTCTGGAAGAAAGGGAAGGGGTATTACGGAACCGCTTAAAAATTCCGCTAAAGAGGTAACAAACAGTTTAATCCCCTGGGGAGAAACGGTGTAAAACACGGACATATAAATAATCATGTTAAAAGCTACAATGAGAAGCAGTCCCAATGTCATGGACAAAATTGTAATCGCCCAGGTTTTCACATCTCCTGGCAGTGTAAGTCCGTAGGGAGCAGGAAGAAACCAGGAAACTATCAGTATGGGCATGCAGCGCAGCACTGCTTTGGAAAGCCGGACTGCCAGACCTCTGACAAACCACATATCGTAAAGGCGGACCGGCCTGCATAATTCATAGGCCACATCTCCGGTTGTGACGGAATTGAAAAGCTCTGATTCCCAGAACCAGACCATATAAAGAGCCAGAAATGCCTGCTGGAGCCATACATAAGTGGACAGCGCCTCAAAGGTCATGGGGAAGCTTTCAGGGGAAGCCTGGTAAAACGCCCGGAATAAAAGGATCTCCATGGATCCCCATACAAATTGTGTCACCATTCCGGAAAGGGCGGCAGTACGGTATTGCAATCCCCGGATAAAACGGATGCGAAAAAAAGACCAGTATTTTTTCATCTTGCCCCCTCCTAAATCTGAAATTCCCGGTAAAGGGAGGCGACAATCTCATCCAGGGTGGCACATGGGGGCTCACAGCGGGATTTCAAATCGGAAAGCGTTCCATCTAATAAAAGCCGGCCTTTCCCGATCAGCAGAACCCTGTCTGCAAGTGCATCAATGTCCTGCATGTCATGAGTGGTAAGAAGAACTGTAGTTTTGTGGATCCGGTTCAGCTTTCTGATAAAATCCCGGACTGCCAGCTTTGATACGGCATCCAGCCCAATGGTGGGTTCGTCAAGAAAAAGGATTTTTGGGGTATGGAGAAGAGAGGCTGCTATTTCACAGCGCATGCGCTGACCCAGCGAAAGCTGTCTTGCCGGAGTTTTAATAATCTCTTCCAGTGCAAGAAGTTCAGTGAGTTCTTCTAATGTAGTTAAGTATTGGTGTCTGGGGATCTCGTAGATGTCGCGGAGCAGTTCAAAGGAATCAATTACAGGAACATCCCACCAAAGCTGGGTGCGCTGACCGAATACAACGCCGATATCCTTAACATGTTCCCTTCTGTCCTTCCATGGAATCCGGCCGTTAATCTGGCATGTCCCATTATCCGGAGTTAAAATGCCGCTTAAAATTTTAATGGTGGAGCTTTTTCCGGCACCATTGGGGCCAATATAGCCTACCATCTCTCCGTCTCCGATAGAAAAGGAAATATCAGACAGAGCATGGACCGTGTCGGTCTCCTTGTGAAAAAGCGCCTTTACCGCATTGGAAAATCCGGCACTTCTTTTTGTGACTTTGAACGTCTTGTTCATGTGTTCCACTTGAATCATAAAAATTCCTCCTGGTAGTAATATTTGTGAACGGTTCATTCCTGCAGCGGGCAGCTCCTGCCGTAAAAGGGAAGAGGTCTGTCATAACTGGTCAGAACGTTCTAATATCTTTCCAAGCGGTCAGTGCAGGCAATACAGCCAGCACAGCTCTCCGGAATTTAATCCGGGGACTCTACCGTGGTATCAATATTCTCTTTTCCTGAATTAAGATGTGAGTTTAGATATGGAAAAGGACTTATAGTCTATCATCACAGGAAAAAAGTGTCAATACCCTGGCAAAAGGTACTTGACAAATTATTAATTAATGATTAATATTAACATATGAACAGTTATTCACATATTAATATGTAAGGAGGTATCAGATGGCAGAAGAAGAGAAAATCGTTCGTGATGGAGAGATTGATCAGTGTGATTTTATCTGTGTTCATGAGAATGTTGTAAATCAGGTATTAAAAGCGATGCCAAAAGAGCAGCAGCTCATGGATCTTGCAGATTTTTTTAAAATTTTCGGCGACCCAACGAGAATCAGAATTCTCTATGTGCTCAGCCAGTCCCAGATGTGTGTCTGTGACATTGCCAATCTGCTTCAGATGGGGCAGTCGGCTATTTCCCATCAGCTTCGTGTGTTAAAGCAGATGCGCCTGGTGAAGTTTAAAAGAGAAGGAAAGACCGTTTTTTATTCTCTGGCAGATGGTCATATACAAACCATCCTGGCTCAGGGAATGGAGCATATCAGCGAATAAGGATTTACATCAAATAGAGAAAAAGGAGAAGAGAAAAGATGAAAAAAATTGTTAAATTAGAGGGCCTTTGCTGTGCAAACTGTGCAGCTAAAATTGAAGAAGAGGTTAAAAAATTAAATGGTGTGGAAAGCGCATCCTTAAGTTTCATGACCCAGAGATTAACCATGGAAGTTTCAGAAGAAAAAGTGGATGAGATTATGGAAGCAGCCAGAAAAACAGCCTATAAGATTGAACCGGAAGCAGAATTTAAAGTCCTTCGGTAAGTAAAAGGAGCAGTTATGACAAAGAAACAGAAAATCATGGGAATCAGACTGGTCATAAGTGCCGTATTCTTTGCTCTTGCCATGGCAGCCGAGGGAAAAGTTTTCTGGTACTGGATCTTATTTATTATCTCTTACCTGGCTGCAGGCTATGATATCCCCTTAAGAGCAGTCAGAAATATAAAAAATGGTCAGTTCTTTGATGAAAACTTTTTAATGTCAGTGGCAACCTTTGGAGCAATCGGGATCGGAGCTCTGGAAGAAGCAGTGGGCGTTATGCTGTTTTATCAGATCGGTGAGCTGTTTAACGATTATGCAGTAAACAGATCAAGGAAATCCATAACAGATCTTATGGACATTAATCCGGAATATGCCAATCTGCTTCGTGATGGAACAGAGGAGAAGGTAGATCCCTATGAAGTGGAAGTTGACGATATCATAGTAGTAAAGCCTGGAGAAAAAGTGCCTCTTGATGGAGTTGTGGTAAAAGGCAGCAGCAGTCTTGATACCAAAGCATTAACCGGGGAATCCATGCCTGTGGAAATCAAAGAGAATGATCCGGTTATAAGCGGTTCCATCAATTTAAGTGGTGTTTTAGAGGTTCGGGTTACCAGACTTTTTGATGATTCCACAGTTGCCAAGATCCTGGAACTGGTGGAGAATGCCAGTTCGAGAAAGGCCAGAGCAGAAAACTTTATCACCAGATTTGCAAGAGTCTATACGCCTGTTGTGGTAGTGCTTGCCTTAATGCTTGGTGTTATTCCGCCTTTATTCACAGGTGACTGGGGAACCTGGATTTACCGTGCCTGCAGCTTTTTAGTTGTTTCCTGTCCCTGTGCACTGGTAATATCCGTTCCATTAAGCTTTTTTGGAGGACTTGGAGCGGCCTCTGGCCAGGGAATTCTGTTAAAGGGAAGCAACTATCTGGAAGCCATGGCTAATCTGGATACGGTAGTTTTTGATAAAACAGGAACGTTAACAACCGGAAAATTCCAGGTTACCGGTGTAGATCCACTTGCAGGAACAAAAGAAGAGCTCTTAGAGCTTGCCGCCTATGGTGAATTTCATTCCAATCACCCAATTGCCCATTCGGTAAAAGAAGCTTACGGAAAAGCACTTGATCCGTCAATGGTAGGCGCTGCAGAAGAAATTGCAGGATTTGGAGTAAAAACAAAGGTTTATACACAGAATAAGGAAAGAGAGCTGTATATTGGGAATGCCAGACTTATGGAAAGGCAGGGAATTGCTGTAAATACAGCAGATTCCATGGCAGGAACAACCCTTTATATAGCAGATAATAACACTTATCTTGGCAGTGTAACGATTTCAGATACCATCAGGGAAGATGTACCACAAGCCTTAAAGGGCTTAAGGGCAGCTGGAGTGAAAAAGTTAGTGATGCTTACCGGCGACAAACCTGAGGTAGGAAAACTGGTGGGAGAAAAGCTTGGACTTGATGAGGTTCATGGAGGTCTTCTTCCCGGCGATAAAGTAGGCAAGGTGGAAGAGCTGCTGACAAAGAAGCATAAGGATGCAGCGATTGCCTTTGTTGGAGACGGAATCAATGATGCACCGGTTCTTGCCCGTGCAGATGTAGGAATTGCCATGGGTCAGATTGGCTCTGATGCAGCCGTGGAAGCAGCAGACGTGGTAATTATGACCGATGAGCTTACGAAATTGGTTGATACAATTCTGATTGCCAGAAAAACTGTGGGAATTGTAAAGCAGAATATTATTTTTGCCATAGGTGTGAAGGTGCTGATTCTGATCCTTTCAGCAGCAGGAATTGCTACTATGTGGGCCGCTGTTTTTGGTGATGTAGGCGTTTCTGTGATTGCGATTTTAAATGCAGTCCGGGCGCTCCGGTATCAAAACGGGAATAAAAAAACACATTGACAAATTTTTTTTAAGCTGTTATATTTTACACATATGACGGGGTGGTGCGAAGATGGTCCATGAAGTGAGGCTGTGTTTGCCCACCCTTTTTCTAAGTATTATTGTCTTCAGGAACCTCGTTCCCCATAGAGCTAAGACGCTTTGCAAGGATCGCATAAGTGGCAAAGAGTCCCATAAGGCGGGGCTCTTTATTCAATCATGAGAAAAGGAGAGTGTTTTATGAGCAAGTACAGCAAAGAAGATATATTCCGCATTGTGGAAGAAGAAGATGTGGAATTTATCCGTCTTCAGTTTACCGATATATTCGGCATGTTAAAAAATGTTGCAATCACAAAGAATATGCTGGGAAAAGCCCTGGATAACCGCTGTATGTTTGATGGTTCTTCCATAGAGGGATTTGTAAGAAGTGAAGAATCTGATATGTATCTCTATCCGGATCTGGATACCTTTGAGATATTCCCATGGCGTCCCCAGCAGGGGAAAGTTGCAAGGCTGATGTGCGATGTACACTGCCCCGACCAGACTCCTTTTGAAGGAGATCCCCGGTTTGTTATGAAAAAGGTATTAAAAAAAGCAAGTGATATGGGGTTTGTATTTCATGCAGGCCCGGAATGCGAATTTTTCCTTTTTCATATGGATGAGGAAGGTCAGCCAACCACAGATACCCATGAAATGGCAGGCTATTTTGATGTGGCTCCCATTGACCAGGCAGAGAATGTCCGAAGAGACATGATCCTTACCCTGGAAGAGATGGGCTTTATGATCGAGGCATCCCACCACGAGATCGCCCCGGGTCAGCATGAGATTGATTTTCAGTACGCAGAAGGTATGGTGACGGCTGATAATATTATGACATTTAAGATGGCAGTTAAGGCAATTGCAAAGCGCCACGGTCTTCATGCCACCTTTATGCCAAAACCCAAGGCTGGTGTCAATGGTTCCGGAATGCATATTAACATGTCCCTTTCTGATTTATCAGGTAAGAATATGTTTGAAGATCCGGAAGATAAGCTGGGATTAAGCCAGACGGCTTACCAGTTTATGGCAGGCATTCTCCATCATATGCAGGGAATGACTATTTTAACCAATCCGCTGGTCAATTCCTACAAACGTCTTGTACCCGGATATGATGCTCCGGTTTATGTGGCATGGTCAGCCCGGTCCAACCGAAGCTCTATGATTAAGATTCCCTGTGCAAGGGGAGAAAGTACACGCATCGAGCTGCGCAGCCCGGATTCTGCAGTCAATCCCTATCTGGCACTTGCTGCCTGTCTGGCGGCAGGCCTTGACGGAATAGAAAAGAAGATGACTCCGCCGGAAAGCGTGGACTGCAATGGTTATTCCATGTCAGTGGAAGAGATGGCTTCAAAAGGAATCGAGCAGCTTCCGGAAACACTGGGAGAGGCCATTGAAATGTTCCGTAAGGATGAGTTTATGAAGGAAGTGCTGGGCGAGCACATTTACACCAAATACTTAGAGGCAAAGGAAGCTGAATGGCGTATATTCCGTGCGCAGGTAACGGACTGGGAAGTGGAAGAATACTTATACAAGTATTGATAGATCCCGTTCCCTGATACTGTTATCTGGAGGTGAGAGTGTTTGACCAATGTGATTGTGGCATTTTCAAAAGCAGAGGATGCGAAAAATATAAAGAATATTCTTATGAAAAACGGCTTTTCGGTCTCGGCAGTCTGCACCTCCGGCGCTCAGGCGGTAAACAGCGCAGATGAGCTGGGCAGCGGAATTGTAGTATGCGGCTGCAGGTTTGCGGATATGGTATATCAGGAGCTTTATGAATGTCTCCCCAAAGGGATGCCCATGCTCCTGGTAGCGTCTCCCAGCCAGTGGAGCGGCAAGGCACCGGATGATGTGGTCTGTCTTGGCCTGCCTTTAAAGGTTCAGGATCTTTTAAGTACGTTAGAGATGATGATGGAATCTCTGGCAAAAAGGCGGAAGAAGTTAAAGAGTCAGCCGAAGGAAAGAAGCGGAGAAGAGCAGGAGATGATTAAGCAGGCCAAGGAACTTTTGATGGAACGGAATCATATGACAGAATCAGAAGCGCACCGTTACATTCAAAAGTGCAGTATGGACAGCGGAACCAACATGGTAGAGACTGCCCAGATGATCATGAGCCTTATTAATATTTAACAGTGGGGGATTAAGATGAAATTTACAAAAATGCAGGGAATCGGAAACGATTATGTTTATATTAACTGTTTTGAGGAATCCGTTGAGGATCCTGCAGAGCTTTCAAAAAAAGTCAGTGACCGGCATTTTGGAATCGGATCGGACGGTCTGATTCTGATCTGCCCGTCCAAAGTGGCAGACTGCCGTATGCGCATGTTTAACGCTGACGGTTCAGAAAGCCCCATGTGCGGCAATGGGATCCGCTGTGTGGGTAAGTATGTTTTCGATCATCATCTGGTGGAAAAGACAGAGTTTGATGTGGAAACGGCAGCTGGAATCAAGCATTTAAAAGTGACTGAGGAAGATGGGAAAGCAGTCCTTTTAACGGTTGATATGGGCATACCGGAATTAACCAGCCAGGTACCAGAGCCTATTTGTGTGAATGGTACGGATTATGAGTTTATTGGAATTTCCATGGGAAATCCCCATGCAGTTTATTATATGGATGACATTGACAGCCTGGATTTAGAGGCAATCGGACCTGGGTTTGAACATCATAAGCGTTTTCCGGAACGTACCAATTCTGAATTTATTCAGGTTGTAAGTCCGGAGCACATCCGCATGCGGGTGTGGGAGAGAGGAAGCGGAGAGACCTGGGCGTGCGGCACTGGAGCAACAGCCAGTGCGGTTGCTTCTGCGCTTTGCGGACGCACTGGCAATACGGTGAAGGTTTCATTAAAAGGCGGCAACTTAACGATTCACTGGGACAGAGAGGGCAGCGGTCATGTATTTATGACAGGTCCTGCTGTGGAGGTGTTTGCAGGAGAGTTGGACATAAATAATCTTTAAAAACAGGAGGAACCTATGGTTAAGATCAATGAAAACTACTTAAAATTACCTGGAAGTTATCTGTTTTCCACCATTGCGAAAAAGGTCAATGCTTATATAGAGGCAAATCCCGATAAAAAGGTGATTCGTCTTGGAATTGGTGACGTAACCCAGCCCATTGCTCCGGCAATTATTGAGGAGCTTCATGGAGCAGTAGATGAGATGGGGGAAGCGGGAACTTTTCACGGATATGCACCGGATCTTGGTTATGGTTTTTTAAGAGAACTGATTGCCAGTGAAGATTACATTCCAAGAGGCTGCCAGATCGCAGCAGATGAAATTTTTGTATCCGACGGAGCAAAAAGTGACTGTGGAAATATTCAGGAGATATTCGATCAGAACTGTAAAATCGCTGTCTGTGATCCTGTTTATCCTGTTTATGTGGATTCCAATGTCATGGCTGGAAGAACCGGTGAATATGATGAAACAACAGGGAAGTGGAGCAATGTCATTTACATGCCATGTACCGCAGAAAAACATTTTGTTCCAGAACTTCCAGAGGAAACTCCAGATCTTATTTACTTATGTGTTCCCAATAATCCTACCGGAACCACTCTCACCAGAGACCAGTTAAAGGTATGGGTGGATTATGCCAATGAGACAGGTGCAGTCATTCTTTATGACGCCGCCTATGAAGCTTATATTGCTCAGGAGGATGTGCCTCATTCCATCTATGAGATAGAAGGAGCCAATACCTGTGCCATTGAATTTCGTTCCTTTTCCAAGAATGCCGGTTTTACCGGTGTACGTCTTGGCTTTACCGTGATCCCCAAATCTCTGGTAAGAGGGGGAGTCATGCTCCATTCTTTATGGGCAAGACGCCACGGTACCAAGTTTAACGGTGCTCCCTATATCATTCAGAAGGCTGGAACAGCGGTTTATTCCAAAGAAGGTAAGGCTCAGTTAAAAGAACAGGTTGCCTATTACATGAGAAATGCAAAGGTGATCTATGACGGTTTAAAAGAGGCTGGCTGCGAAGTATACGGAGGTGTGAATGCACCTTATATCTGGCTGCGGGTGCCGGAAGGAATGACTTCCTGGGACTTCTTTGACCGGCTTTTAGAGGAAGCCAGCGTTGTGGGAACCCCTGGAAGCGGATTCGGTCCCAGCGGAGAAGGTTACTTCCGCCTTACAGCATTTGGAACCTATGAAAATACAGTGGAAGCCATCGAACGGATGAAAAAGATGCCATCCTTAATAAAATAAACGTTGACAAGTATTTAATAATTGGTTATGATATTGATAAGAAAAGATTAATAAGGTTTAAGCTTAATTTGTAAGAACAAAAGCGTTCAGTACTTTAGTGGTACTGGCGCTTTTTTTAATTCAAGGAGGAATATATGGACGATATTGATAAGAAAATAGTTCAGACACTGCAGAAGAACGCACGGGCATCTTTAAAGAACATAGCAGAAAACACCTTTTTGTCCTCACCTGCTGTTTCCTCCAGAATTGAAAAGCTGGAGCGGGAAAGAATCATTACCGGGTATCATGCGTCAGTGGATCCCATGAAGCTGGGATACCATATCATTGCATTTGTAAATCTGGATGTATCGCCGCTAGATAAAATTCAGTTTTATTCCTACATGGATTCCATTCCCAATGTGTTGGAATGCAACTGCGTGACCGGAGATTATTCCATGCTGATTAAGGTGGCATTTCAAAGCACCATGGAGCTGGATATTTTCATCGGACAGCTTCAGAAATACGGAAAGACCAGCACTCAGATTGTCTTTTCCACTCCGGTTGGACCAAGAGGGGTGGATGTTATGGCAGAATTAGGAGAAAATGAATAAATCATAGTCTGAAATGTGGTACGGAGAACACTTCTTTTACATACTTTATAGAATAGAGGTATGTGAAAGGAGTTTTTCTTTTGGCTGAGAGAAAGATCGTGGTAATAGATGCCGGTCACGGCGGTGCGGACCCGGGTGCAGTCTATAATGGGCGGCAGGAAAAAGATGATAACTTAAAACTTGCGTTAGCTGTCGGGAAAATCCTGGCAGACAACGGAGTTGATGTCAGGTATACAAGAACTGACGATACCTATAATACACCCCTGGAAAAAGCCATGATGGCCAATGATGCAGAAGCAGATTTATTCGTCTCCATTCACCGGAATGCCATGCCGGTTCCTGGAACAGGATCCGGAGTCGAAACGGTTGTTTTTGAAAACAAAGGCATTGAGGGAATGCTTGGAACGAATATTGGAGAAGCACTTGGAAAAATGGGCTTCACCAATTTAGGAACTGTGGAACGTCCGGGGCTTGTAGTGCTGAGAAGAACAAAGATTCCATCTGTTATAACAGAGGTTGGGTTTATAGATAATGAAGAGGATAATTATCTTTTTGACGATCACTTTGATGAGATAGCCCAGGCAATTGCTACTGGTATTTTAAATACCATTCAGCAGCAGGAAGAAAATCAGGTTGAGTACTATCAGATACAGACGGGTGCTTTCCGGGTGCGTTCTCTGGCTGAAGACCAGGTCAATATGCTGAAATCCCAGGGATTTCCAGCATTCGTAGTTTATGAAGATGGATTATATAAGGTTCGAGTTGGTGCATTCCGAAATATGGACAATGCTGTTAAAATGGAGCAGGCTCTCAGGCAGCTGGGGCATAACACATTTATGGTGAAACGCCCGGCTGTATATTGAGTTGGGGAAACAGGCCGGAAGGGGCGGTATAGAAGAGCCTCTTCCGGCCATCTCTTATGACTTTGACTTGACAAGATACCTTTTATTGTCGTATGGTCTTAATCAGAATGAATACAGAGGAGAGAATTATGATTAAGGCAGTGATATTTGATATGGATGGGGTTATTATTGACAGCGAGGGTGTATATCTGGAATATCAGCTGGAATTTGCCAAAAAGAAAAATCCAAATGTAAAACTGGAGGATCTGTATCCTATGGTTGGGGCAACAAAGCAGGAGTGCTGGGAAGTAGTGGAGAGAGTTGTTTCCAATGGGCAGACCTGGGAGGAGTTAAGGAAAGAGTTCCGGCAAAGAGATATTTATGGTGAAATAGATTACCGAAGCATTTACCGCCTGGAAGTTACCGATACATTAAAACAGCTGAAAGAAGCTGGTTTTCGTCTGGCTCTTGCCTCTTCCACCCATTTGGAACTGGTGGAACGTGTTCTTAAGGAAAATGGAATCAGGGACTATTTTGAAGCAGTGGTCAGCGGAGAACAGTTTAAAAAGAGTAAACCTGATCCGGAGATCTATTTATATACAGCAGGGCAGCTGAAATTAAAGACAGAGGAGTGTCTGGCAGTAGAGGATTCCACCATTGGAATAACGGCAGCACACCGGGCAGGGCTTAAAATTGCGGCAGTTATCGATACAAGATATGGATTTGACCAGAGTCTTGCAGATTATAAGCTGAATCAGGTAAAAGAAGTATTAGAAGCAGTAAAAGTGCATAGGATTTGATATACGGATTAATGCAGGAGGAATTGCTTGAAGTATATCGGTGAGCTTTTAAAGGGTTTAATTATTGGTGTGGCAAATATACTGCCGGGCATAAGCGGTGGAGTATTGGCCATTACCATGGGTGTCTATGATAAGATCATCCATGCGGTAAACCGGCTGTTTAAAGAGCCGGCAAAAAGTATAAGGATCCTTCTTCCTTATGGTATCGGTGCAGTTGCAGGCATCATTTTTTTGTCACTGGTGTTTGAATATCTGTTTCATACATATCCTCTTCAGACGAAACTATCGTTTCTGGGACTAATCGGAGGCGGTCTTCCGGCTCTTGGGCGCAAAGCTTTTTCTGGAGAAAAAAATGACTTATGGAAAGGAATTATAACTGCTGGAATCACATGCGGTATTGTAATCCTCATTACATATGTAGCTGAAACAGTGATCGCTTCCGGTCATAGCGGAGAAGGATTTGCCATGGCTTCCGGTGCGGCATATTTATCATCGGGGAAATATTGGGTAGTTACTCTTTTTGCAGTGGGGCTACTTGCAGCCGGCACTATGATCGTACCAGGGGTAAGCGGGTCCATGATTATGATGATGCTGGGCTTTTATGAGCCTGTTTTGCAGACCAATAATGCCTGCATCCGTGCAGCCTGTGCTCTTGATTTTCAAGGTCTTATGAAAAACGTAATCGTATTGTTCCCATATTTTCTGGGTATGCTGACAGGGGTTCTTCTGTTTGCCAGAGTGGTGGAGCAGCTTCTGACCCGTTATGAGCATCAGATGTACCGGGTGATCATTGGTCTTGTAATTTCTTCCCCCTTTGTCATACTTTGGGATGTGCCGTGGAAAACCGTGGCAATCTATGAACTGTTGGGAGGAATTGCACTGGCACTTTTGGGATACGTAATCGCAGATCTGCTGGGAGGCGAGGGATAATTTTATCACAAATAAAAAAAGGGATATTTCGTCACAAATCTGACGGGATATCCCTTTTTTATAGAGTTTAAGAATACTCGGCAATTCTTGTAATGCCCACATAGATCTGGGAAATCTTATACCAGGTAGCAAAATCGATAACTCCCGTCACAGGAAGTTTAAATATGGACTGGAACTGACGGACTGCCTCTGCCGTGTTATCTCCAAATACCCCGTCTGCTGTGATTCTGGGGATTCTGGTATAAACCCCGGCAATGGTATCAAGCTGTTCCTGAACCTGGCGCACCTTGTCTCCAGAGGCACCTACGGTTAAATTATATCCGGGGAAGGAGGAAGGAACACCGGAAACCTGTTCCGCAGTATTGATGTACATGTTGCTTCCGTAATAGTTACGGAGAATTTCAATGGCAGTATAGCCCTGTTCCCCTAAGGTGCAGCTTCCCCATTGTGACATCCAGTTGGGACAAGTTACCCGGTGGCCATCGCAGTACTGGGTTAAGATGGGCTGTTTGATTCCGGGCCGTGATAAGTAGCTGTTAAAGATTTCATCTACAACCTGGGAAATGCTGTCAAAAATATTTCTGCCGTGTATCCATTTATGGTCGAAAGCGGTAGAGGAAGTAATGGTGAAATCATAACCCTGATTCCGGTACCATTCCGTATAAACCCGGTTTAACGTAAAGCTCATAATCGCCAGAACATTGGCAATAATTGTTTCTCTTGGCCAGGTAGCATAAATTTCACTGGAGGCCACATTTTTAATATAATCGCTATAAGGAACATAATAATTGGTGGCTGTGGGATCTGTGGGTACACCGTCATGTACAATAATTGTCTGTGGAACAACAACCCGGCTTAATACAATCTCGCCGGTTTCTGCAACAGGCTTTACCTCGGCCTCTGCTATCTTTGGAGGATAGTTACCGTACAAAGTATGATCCGGAATGGTAATAGGTGTATCAGGAGTTGTCTCGTCTTTGACAGGAGTCATGCGGACAGGCTGTATGGCATCCGTATCTGCCAGGATCTGGGTTCCGGAAATAGCCACTGGTTCATACCCCTGTGCAGTAATAAATAGTGAATATTCTGAATACGGCTGTGCCAGCCCGGGAGACAGACTTAAGTCCACAGGCGGTGCTGATAAACTTACGGTTTCGGACTGACCGGAACTGTCAGTAGTAACCTTTTCTAAAATACTGTCAGGGTCTCCTGTGTAGGAAATGGAAACCTCTGCATCACCGATTGGGTGGTTGTTCTCGGTAGATACCACATCTACCTGAAGTGAACCGGTAGCAGCCGTTTCCTGGGCAGTGGTCATATATGGATTCATAATAGCCCCTTATTGAATGATTATTATTAATATATTAACTGCTCTGGGCAATGATTACAAAAGCCCCGCATAAAACTAAATAAATCAGTTTTTGCGGGGGCTTTTTTAAAAGAATGATGTTTTGGGTTCATGGAACATGGACTCTACATAGCTTCTCATTTCATCTCTGCTATCAATTTCTCTTGCGCCATTGATGATGCGGTTTTGATCCTCTTTGGAGAGCCCGGCAAACTGTATCATAATGTCCGAATGCTGTGCCAGTTCCATGGTAAATCCAATGGGAAGTTCGCTGTTATCAATCATGATTTATCACCTCATGTATAGTTTGTTCGAAGTTGATGCAAAGTATACGGAAATGTATAATATTAACCTTTTTGCATAAATATACACAAATGCTGATTAAAATATCTGAAAAAAGAAAAATAATGCATAAAAAGTAGTTAAATAAATTATAAAAAAACAGTTGAAAAATGTCGCGGTATAATGTATAATCTATTCAATTTGGTCTGATACCAGTCAGTTCAAAATTAAACCTTAAAGGGTATCCCTTTATGTCCAAAAACCATGGACAAATATTAAGAACACCCTTGCGGGTATCCCTTGATGTCCAAAAAGCATGGACAAATATTAAGAACACCCTTGCGGGTATCCCTTTATGTCCAAAGAACGTGGACAAATATTAAGAAAGGATTGGGACTTTGCGTATGAAAGCTTTTTTAATACTGGAAGACGGCACTGTTTTTACAGGCACGAGCATTGGTTCAAAACGGGAAGTGATCAGTGAGATCGTATTTAATACTTCCATGACGGGTTATTTAGAAGTCCTCACCGACCCATCCTATGCGGGACAGGCAGTTGTGATGACATATCCGCTAATTGGTAATTACGGCATTTGTCAGGAAGATATGGAGTCATACAAACCTTGGCCGGATGGCTACATTGTCAGAGAATTATCTAGAATCCCCAGCAACTTTAGAAGCGAGGATACCATTCAGCATTTCTTAGAAATTAACGACATTCCAGGTATCAGTGGTATCGATACGAGAGCCCTAACAAAAATCTTAAGAGAAAAAGGTACAATGAACGGCATGATCACAACCGACGAAGGATTTGATCTTGACGAAGTCATTTCGCGTATGAAAACTTATTCCGTAACGGGCGTTGTGAAAGCTACCACCTGTAAGGAATCTTATGTGCTTCCCAGTGAAGGCAAGCGGGTAGCATTGTTAGATTTAGGAGCTAAAAAGAATATTGCACGGTCTTTAAATGAAAGAGGCTGTGAGGTTACTGTATATCCTGCTGATACGAAAGCAGAAGTAATTCTTTCCACAAATCCAGATGGAATTATGCTGTCAAACGGCCCTGGAGATCCAAAGGAGTGTACGGAGATTATTAAGGAAATCCGCAAGCTGTACGAATCACAGGTTCCCATCTTTGCAATCTGCCTGGGACATCAGCTGATGGCACTGGCCACTGGCGCTGATACTCACAAGCTGAAGTACGGACACAGAGGCGGCAATCACCCGGTTAAGGATTTAGAAACCGGAAGAGTCTACATCTCTTCTCAGAACCATGGATATGTGGTGGATGAAGATACTGTGGATCCGGCTGTGGCAGTTCCTGCATTTGTTAACGTCAACGATGGAACAAACGAAGGAATGAAATATACCGGAAAGAACATATTTACTGTACAGTACCATCCGGAAGCCTGTCCCGGACCTCAGGATTCCAGCTACTTATTTGACCGGTTTATAAATATGATGGAGGTGGGAAAGAATGCCTAAGAATCAGGAGATCAAAAAAGTACTAGTCCTTGGATCTGGTCCGATTATCATCGGTCAGGCAGCAGAATTTGATTATGCCGGAACGCAGGCATGCCGTTCTTTAAGAGAAGAAGGAATTGAAGTTGTTTTATTAAACTCCAATCCTGCAACCATCATGACGGATAAAGACATTGCAGATAAGGTTTATATTGAGCCGCTGACAGTAGAGGTCGTAGAGCAGCTGATTTTAAAAGAGAGACCAGACAGCGTTCTTCCTACACTGGGAGGCCAGGCAGGCTTAAACCTTGCCATGGAGCTGGAAGACAGGGGCTTTTTTGAAAAGAACAATGTCCGCCTCATCGGAACCACTGCCCTGACTATTAAAAAGGCAGAAGACCGGGAGATGTTTAAGGAAACCATGGAGAAGATCGGTGAGCCGGTAGCTCCTTCGGATATCGTTGAAAATGTGGAAGATGGATTAAGAATTGCAGAGCAGATTGGTTATCCCATCGTTTTACGTCCTGCATATACACTGGGAGGCTCAGGCGGCGGAATTGCTGAAAATCCCGCACAGTGCCGGGAAATTCTGGAAAACGGACTTCGTTTATCCCGTGTAGGTCAGGTTCTTGTGGAACGCTGCATCGCAGGCTGGAAAGAAATTGAATACGAAGTAATGCGGGATGGCGCAGGCAATGTAATTACTGTCTGCAACATGGAAAACCTGGATCCGGTAGGGGTTCATACAGGCGACAGTATCGTAGTGGCTCCTTCCCAGACACTGGGAGATAAAGAATACCAGATGCTTCGTACCTCTGCATTAAAGATTATCAGTGAATTAGGCATAACAGGAGGCTGCAACGTTCAGTACGCTCTTCACCCTGAAAGCTTTGAGTACTGTGTAATCGAGGTAAATCCACGAGTGAGCCGTTCTTCCGCTCTGGCTTCCAAGGCAACCGGATACCCCATTGCTAAGGTTGCAGCTAAGATCGCTTTGGGATACACCCTTGATGAGATTAAAAATGCCGTAACCAAAAAAACTTATGCAAGCTTTGAGCCCATGCTGGATTACTGTGTGGTTAAGATGCCACGCCTTCCCTTCGACAAGTTTTTAAGTGCCAAGAGAACCCTTGGAACCCAGATGAAGGCAACCGGTGAGGTAATGAGTATCTGCACCAATTTTGAAGGCGGCTTAATGAAAGCAATCCGCTCCCTGGAACAGCATGTAGACAGTCTAATGTCTTATGATTTTACAGGACTTACAGATGATCAGCTGACAGAAACCCTTCATCTGGTTGATGACAGAAGAATCTGGGTGATTGCAGAAGCATTAAGAAGAGGCTTCACCTATGAACTCATTCATGACATCACAAAGATTGATGTCTGGTTTATTGATAAGCTGGCAATTCTGGTGGAGATGGAAGAAGCCTTAAAGAAGGGACCTCTCACCACGGAGCTTTTAAAAGAAGCAAAGAGACTGGAATTTCCGGATACAGTCATTTCAAAGCTGACCGGTATATCTATAGAAGAAATCCATCAGACAAGAAAAGAAAACGGGATAACTGCTGCCTTTAAGATGGTAGATACCTGTGCGGCAGAGTTTGCGGCAGAGACACCATATTACTACTCCTGCTTTGGAAGTGAAAATGAGGCAGAACAGACAACAGGAAGAAAAAAGGTTCTGGTATTAGGCTCCGGCCCAATCCGAATCGGTCAGGGAATTGAATTTGACTTCTGTTCCGTTCACAGTACCTGGAGTTTCAGCAAAGAAGGATATGAGACTATCATTATCAATAACAATCCGGAAACAGTCAGTACGGATTTTGACATTGCAGATAAGCTGTATTTTGAGCCTCTTACTCCGGAAGATGTGGAGAGCATTGTTGATATTGAAAAACCAGACGGAGCAGTGGTACAGTTCGGCGGCCAGACAGCCATCAAGCTGACAGAGGCGCTTATGAAGATGGGAGTTCCCATTCTTGGAACAGCAGCAGAAGATGTGGATGCGGCAGAAGACCGGGAACTGTTTGATAAGATTCTGGAAGAATGCCAGATTCCAAGACCAGCAGGCCAGACCGTCTATACAGCAGAAGAGGCTAAGAAGGTAGCTGCAAAACTTGGTTATCCGGTACTTGTAAGACCATCCTACGTACTGGGTGGTCAGGGAATGCAGATCGCTATTTCTGATCAGGATATTGATGAATTTATCGCCATCATCAATCAGATTGCTCAGGAACACCCTATTTTAGTAGACAAATATATCGTAGGCAAAGAGATCGAGGTAGATGCAGTCTGTGACGGAGAAGATATACTCATACCGGGAATCATGGAGCATATCGAGCGTGCAGGCGTTCACTCCGGCGACAGTATCTCTGTATATCCTGCTCAAAGCTTAAACGAAAACATCAAGGACAAGCTTGTAGAATATACCAGAAGACTTGCAAGAGCACTTCATGTAAAGGGAATGATCAACATTCAGTTTATTGTCAGCGGTGAAGATGTTTATGTCATCGAAGTAAATCCGCGTTCTTCCCGTACGGTGCCATATATCAGCAAGGTGACTGGAATCCCCATTGTTCCGCTGGCAACCAAAGTCATCTGCGGACATACCATAAAAGAACTTGGTTATGAGCCAGGACTTCAGCCGGAAGCAGATTATATCGCGGTTAAGATGCCGGTGTTCTCCTTTGAAAAGATCCGTGGCGCAGACATCAGCCTTGGGCCTGAGATGAAGTCAACAGGTGAGTGTCTGGGTATTGCAAAGACCTTTAACGAGGCACTTTACAAAGCCTTTGCGGGATCAGGAATCAAAATTCCGAAGCATAAGAACATGATCATTACAGTAAAGGATTCTGATAAAGAAGAGATTATCGACATTGCCCGCAGATTTAAAGATCAGGGCTACAAGATCTTTTCAACTGCCGGTACCGCCAAGGTGTTAAACGATAACGGAATCAAGGCATTCCAGGTACGCAAGCTGGAGCAGGAGTCCCCCAACCTCCTGGATCTGATTCTGGGTCATGAGATTGACCTGGTTATCGATACTCCCCCACAGGGCGCAGACAGATGCAAGGATGGGTTTGTAATCCGCAGAAATGCAATAGAAACCGGCGTGACTGTGCTTACGTCCCTGGATACGGCAGCAGCCCTTGTAACCAGTATGGAAAACAGAGCGAAGGAACTCACTCTGATTGACATAGCATTAGTGAAAAATGTATAAGGAATCACAATATCATGGTATTTTATATTAATAAACAGGCTGTAGAAATTAAAACCAGGTTTGAAAACGCGCCTTTAACATCCCCCAATGAGGCGTGTGCGGCTATGGGAATGCTTTATAAGATTTACGGTCTGCCTGTTCCGGAAAAAAAGGAAATGGTCAGTGATATGAAGAAGGATTTTCATGAGGCAGTTGCAGCGCGTCCGGTTCCGTCGGAATTTGCAGCCAAAATCATCAGCCTTCTTGATGAGTATTATAAAGATGATCGGGTAACAGATGAAATATATGAGCTGTTGAAATACAGCTATGAAGAACAGCGTTAACAATCTATAGATGAGTGATATAAAATCACCTTTCGCTACTAATAAGTAACGAAAGGTGATTTTTTTGATTACAAAATCTTACATTTCTTTCTTTACAAACTGCTTGTCAAATTCAGGGTTATAATAATAGTAGTTTTTCGGATTTAACGTAGTCTTTATATTTTCCAGAGCCTCACCAAATCTCTGGAAATGAACTACTTCCCGTGCCCGTAAAAATTTAAGGGGTTCTCTTACATCCGGGTCCTCGATTATACGAATTAAATTATCGTAAGTGGTTCTGGCTTTCTGTTCTGCTGCAAGATCTTCTATCAAATCGGTGATAGCATCGCCTTTGGACTGGAATTCACAGGCATTAAAAGGAACTCCGGCGGCTGCAGTTGGCCACAGGGCTGTAGTGTGATCGATATAATAAGCATCAAAACCAGCTGTTTTTGCCTGTTCAATGGTCAGGTTTTTTGTAAGCTGGTAAATAATGGAGCAAATCATCTCCAAATGCCCCAGCTCTTCCGTACCAATATCAGTTAAAAGTCCTCCCACTTCCTTGCATGGCATGGTATATCTTTGGGAAAGATAACGCATGGAAGCTGCCAGTTCTCCGTCAGGTCCGCCAAACTGGCTGATAATAAGAGAAGCTGTTTTGGGACAGGTATTTTTTATATTTACAGGAAATTGCAGTCTTTTTTCATAAGTCCACATTAGAATGCACCTCCTTCCCATGGAAGAGGTCCGTCACTCCAGGTAAAATGTCTCTGGTCCGGATATTTTGTGTTTGATTTAGTCTTATTGTTGCTGTCGGGGCAGATACAGTTCATGGTGAGCGGTTCAAAATTATCTGCATAGGTTTGTAGAAGTTGTTTCCTCTGGGTCATTGCATCTTTAAAAGCGTTCAGAGCGTTTTCGTCAAGAGGATGGGTATCTAAATAGAGATTTAAATCATTTACAGTAAAGCTGATTTCAGTTATCTGACTGAGCAGGTTCTTTTGATCAATCATGACTATTCCCTCCTGTTACGTAAAATGGCAAATCAAGACTGGGGAATATGGTTCCGTGTTTTAAAGCAGTTTTAGGATCGTAAGGCTGTTCCCAAGGCTGCATGGGAACGGTTGCTATGGCTAATGCTACGGTTTTGCTGGGTGTTGCAGTTTCACATTCACATTCCTTTACAGCTACTGAATTCATAGTAACACTCCCTTCTTTTGATGAATTCTTTAACTCTTTTTTATTATGGAGCAAAAATAAAAATTTACTTTGCAAAAATTATCCCAGATTACCCATTGTGATGTTATTGTAATAATTAAGAAAATGAAATATAATAGAGACAAAGTCAAGGGAATTGACATAAAATGTAAAACAATTATGACGGGAGAGCAGACGATTGAGTGATAAGAAATTTGCAGTTTTGATTGATTCGGATAATATATCCGCCAAGTACATTACGTGTATTCTGGATGAGATGACCCGATACGGGGTAATTACATACAAAAGAATTTACGGTGACTGGACAAGCGCCCAGATGGGCAAATGGAAGATGGAGCTTCTTGAGAATTCCATTACACCGATTCAGCAGTTTTCCAATACAGTAGGAAAGAATGCAACTGATTCCGCTCTGATTATCGATGCCATGGATTTACTTTATACAGATAACGTAGATGGATTTTGTATTGTATCCAGTGATAGCGATTTTACCCGTCTTGCCAGCCGTCTGCGTGAATCCGGCAAGGAAGTCATTGGAATGGGAGAGGAAAAAACACCAAAGTCTTTCCGTGCTGCCTGTACCGTATTTACCAATCTTGAAGTTTTACTGGATCAGGATGAAGAGGGAACTGGCGGCGGAGCTATTGGAAAAGAAGTGATTGAGCAGGATATTGCTTCCATAATTCTGGAGAATGAGGATAAGAACAAGGCTACTGGTCTGGGGGAAATTGGCAACCGTCTGGTTAAAAAATATTCGGATTTTGATGTGAGAAATTACGGATACAGTTCTTTGTCCAAATTCCTGGAAGAGATGGATAGTTTTGAACTTAGAAAGACCAGCAATGTAGTGACTGTCCGTATTAAGGACAACCGTACCAAAAAGCAGGAACTTGATGATTATGCTGTGAAACTGGTAAAAGGCAGCGGCAAGAATGGAATGGAGCTGGCGGCACTTGGGAATGGAATGCATCGCAAATTTACTGATTTCAAAGTAAAGGATTACGGTTACTCCACGTTCTCCAAATTTGTACACAGCATTTCCCAGCTGGAAGTCCGGGAGAATAAAAACAACAGCAAATCTGTATTTATAAAATAAATGAGAAAGACTGTGACGGAGAGGATTGGATACTCTCCCCACAGTCTTTTATATTGTTTATAAATTTACCAGATACCAAGCACAACTTGAAGCGTAAGACTGACCACTGAAATTCCCACCCAGCAGCAAAAGCCCAGGATCATCGGTTTCTTTCCGGTTTTCAATAATTTGGGGAGATTTGTATTGGTACCAATGGCGGCCATGGCGAGGATAATAAAAAATTTGCTTAGCTCCTTTATATGTCCGGTCATGGAATTGGGTAGATGGAGAACGGTGGTAATAATGGAAGCCAATAGAAAATACAGCACGAAAAAGGGGAAGATTTTACCTAATCCCAGTTTTTCTCTGGAGTTCTTCTGCTCGTTCCTCGCCCTGTACAGCGCCAGAAACAGTGTAATGGGAATAATGGCCAGTGTCCGGGTTAATTTAACAATGGTTGCAGCTTCCAAGGTATTGCTTTTGTAAATTCCGTCCCAGGCAGAAGCAGCCGCAGTAACGGAAGAAGTATCATTAATGGCAGTCCCTGCAAACAGGCCAAATCCTTCATTGGAAAGGCCAAGGGCTGTGCCAAGAGCCGGAAATAAAAGTGCAGCTGCAATGTTGAATAGAAATATAACCGATATTGCCTGTGCAATCTCATTATCATCCGCATCGATGACTGGTGCTGTTGCAGCGATTGCAGAGCCGCCGCAGATGGAAGATCCGATTCCGATAAGGATTGCGCTTTTTTCAGGGACCTTCAGTTTTCGAAACAAAATATATGCTATCATCAGGGATGTGGTAATGGTGGCAGCAATAATGGGAAGAGACTGTCTCCCTTTTTGCAATACAGTGGAAAGGTTCATGCCAAATCCCAGTAAAATAACTGCGTACTGCAGGATTTTTTTTGAAGTAAAGGCAATACCCGGCCTGATCTTTTCCTTTCCGGTTAGAAATGGTGCAACAGCCATGCCAAGAAGTATGGCAAAGACCGGCCCGCCCACAACGGGAATCAGCTTTCCCAGATACCAGGCGGGGATAGCAAGGATCAGGCACAAAAGCAGGCCTGGAACATATTTTTTCATAAGTAAATTCCTCCTTTTTGATCTGAAGCAATTATATATAAGAAATACAATAAAATAAAATTATAAATATTTATTATATGATAAAATTATGTTATGATTAAAAAAACACCAAAAGGGAGAATAATAATAAATGCTGGATTTTCGAATGGAAACCTTTCTTGCAGTATGCAGACACATGAATTTTACCAAAGCAGCAGGGGAACTAAACATTACCCAGCCAGCAGTTTCCCAGCACATCAGATATTTAGAAGAAGAATATAAAGTCCGGCTGTTTGAATATACAGGTAAGAAAATCAGTCTGACAGATGGCGGAAAGATTCTTTTGTCAGCAGCCATTACCATGAGAGATGATGAACTGCATTTGAAGAAGCTAATGATGCAGCAGTCGGAGAAAAAAAGGCATCTGGTATTTGGTGCAACAATGACCATCGGGGAATATAAGATGCCGGATGCACTTGTGAGATTTTTAGAGGCATATCCGGATTCTTCTGTTCAGATGATTGTGGCGGATACCAAAGAACTTCTTAGAAAGTTAAATGAGGGGGAGATAGAATTTGCCCTTGTGGAAGGATTTTTCCAAAAGAAGGAGTATGACTTTCTGGTATTTGATTCAGAGCCGTTTGCAGCAGTCTGTGCAGGGGATTATATATTTCATAAAGAAATAAAGAGAGTGGAGGATCTGCTTTCAGAACGAATTTTTATCAGAGAGTCCGGTTCTGGAACCAGATATGTATTAGAGCGGTATCTGGAAGGAAAAAATCTTCTCCTCCAGGATTTTACCAACCAGGTGGAGGTCAACAGTATCGGTGCCATAAAACAGATGACTGCAAAAGGAGCGGGCATTACATTTTTATATGAGACGGCTGTAAAACGGGAATTGGAAGAAGGGATACTGAGAAAAATTCATCTGGAGGATTTTGAATTGTTTCATGATTTTTCTTTTATCTTGAGAAAAGAAAGTATCTATCAAACCTACTATAAAGAGCTTTTTGACCTGTTCCATAGGGGAGAATAAGTGGAGAAAACCTCGCAGGAATCAGGGTTTTACAAGACATTGTAAAAAAAGAAAAAAATTGACAAAAAAGTGTTGACAATTAATACAATTCATATTATACTAATGAAGCAGTCGGGAACGAGAGAAAATAAAAGCTCCTGACAGGCACTGGGATCTTAGCTCAGCTGGGAGAGCATCTGCCTTACAAGCAGAGGGTCACAGGTTCGAGCCCTGTAGGTCCCACTGATAAGCAAGCGCTTATCAAACAATTAAATATGGCGGAATAGCTCAGTTGGCCAGAGCACACGGTTCATACCCGTGGTGTCGAGAGTTCGAATCTCCCTTCCGCTACTTAAAAAACACACGGTAATCTGATATATGAGTCGGAGCTGATGTGTTTTTTTATTTGCAGCAATTGTCATGAATTTAAAATACTGGCCAGCATCAATGGTGCTGACCAGTGGGAACAGGTTATTAGACCTGATTAAAATCAGTTTGATATGCATTGGTAATATCTGTCTCTGGCACATCATAAAACTTTACCCAGTAAAAGTTATTGTAAGATACAGCGCCAAGCTCTTCCTTAGTTCCAAACAATTCAACATACTTAATCCAACCACCATAAGGAGCACCCACTGGAAGCTGAGTTGCAGGATCCATTGGGTTTTGACAGATTCCGTAGTCGTTCAGCTCATACCAACCGGTATCAAGCTGAACCCAGCCGCTTTGTGCGTAACCGGCTTCATTAAAATAGTACCAGTATTCTCCAACTTTTTCCAGTTTGTTAGCCGGATAGGAACCGTCATCTTTCTCATACCACCACCCCTGGTCGTTGCTTTTCCATTCAGCAGCATAAGCAGTCATACTGAATGCTGCGGCCAATAACGCAGCAACTAGAAATAATTGCACTTTTCTCATGGTAAATACCCCCAATAATTTTATTTGCTTGCAGTTGCCTCCAAGACTGACTGACAAATTTAAAAATATTATATAAAAAGAGTGTAATAAATGCAATAAAAAATATAATATTTGTATAAAAAAACTCATAATCTACAAAATTCATTCATTTTCGACAAGGCACCCAGACCTTTTTCCTTTTTTTTTATATTCATTTTTGATGTTTTATGTTATACTTACAAATAGCAAAAAGCGGAGGGATTCCATGTACTATTTTATTGTTAACCCGAACTCCTGTTG
>SVDS01000252.1 GCA_015057715.1 Paenibacillaceae bacterium | reverse complement strand
CAGCGATTACACACTTGCATATCATTATAAAAAGAGGTATACTATAGCCAGTCTGTGAGACACACCAAAATCGGGATCCCCATGGATTCACGGTTTCACTCTGGAGGAATTGCAATGATAGAAGCAACGAGTTGTGGCGGTGTGGTTATTTTTCGAGGTAAAATTCTGGTTTTATATAAGAATTACAAAAACAAATATGAAGGTTGGGTTTTGCCAAAGGGAACAGTAGAAGCGGGTGAAGAGTATAAGGAGACGGCGCTTCGGGAAGTTAAGGAAGAGACCGGAGTAAGTGCGTCCATTATCAAGTACATTGGTAAGAGTCAGTATTCTTTCAATACGCCTCAGGATATGGTGGAAAAGGATGTATACTGGTATCTCATGATGGCCGACAGCTATTACAGTAAACCACAGCGGGAAGAATATTTTATTGATTCAGGATACTATAAGTTCCATGAAGCGTATCATCTTCTGAAGTTTTCCAATGAAAAGCAGATTTTGGAAAAAGCATACAATGAATATCTGGATTTGAAGAAGAGCAACCTTTGGGGTAATAAAAAGTATTTCTGAAAGAAGTCAGAGTTGTTTTCCTGACTGTAAAAAGAGCCGGAAAAGCTTCTGCCAAAACTTTTCCGGCTCTTCTCTATTTGATTGTTAAAATGTTAATTCCAGATCTCTGAATTTAGCCATCAGCGTCTCAGGATTAAGTTCAAAGATCAGTCCTTCCCGTTTTTCACTTTCCATAACTCTGCCTAAATAGGAACAATGATTAACCATAGGGTCTTCGTGACGTTCGGAGATAATATCCAGGTCTTCAACTGCCACGATTTCGTCTACAACCATACTCCACTGGATACCATCAAGTATCAAAACCATCTCTTTATAAATAGTAGAACGGAACAGATCCTTTGTCTGATCCATAAGTTTTAAAATAACCGGCATGGATTCGCCTTTTACCCGCTTTAAGACTGTTTGCAGACATTCGGATTCCTGACAGTTTTCACAGTCTCTTTTGCAGTCTTCTGCCTCAGCAGCCGCCTTATGCAGTTTCTCATGAGGCTCTTCGATTTTTTTTAAATGATTGATAATTGACTGATTATCCGTGGTAAAATTATCGTACCATTTTCCAAATGCACACTGGTGGGAATCTCTTGCCAGCTTAAAGGAGCCGCCTTCTTTGATATATCTTTCAAGTTCATTGACCCAGTTGATATGATCCTGTTTTCTGGCATCAATCATCTGTTCAAAGTCTTTGCATTCTTCTACGATGGGCTTTAAACCAAACGTAATGCGTAAATCCATCATATTTATGACCTGGTTCCGGTACTTAAACATTCCGGTGACATTCGCTGGTGCGGCAGGAATGGTGCTGTATTCCGGCAACTGTAAAATTGTGGATATGTATTTGCTGTTTATGCAGTATAAAGAACCTGCAATTTTAAATATAATGTAGGGGCATTTAATCTCTTTTTCCATTCTCTTACGTACCTTACCTTTTTTATTTGCTGTTAATGTTTATTATAAATCTTATTTCCCTATACTTCAACGGGTTTTTGGAAAATATATGTTAAAACTTGAGGAATGTACTATGAATAACTGGAAAATCAGGGTATAATGAGTTAGGATATCTGATTAGATAAGCTTGGAGGAGAGAATTATGCTAAAGTATTTCAGCGGAGATATCTTTAATTCCGATGCGGACATTATCTGTCATCAGGTGAATTGCCAGGGAGTATTTGGACGGGGAATTGCCGGGCAGATTAAAACGATGTTTCCTGAGGTTGAGAAGACATATCGGATTATTACAAAACAGTGGCAGGAGCAATCCGGCGGAATTACCTCCGGTTTATTAGGCAGGGTTTCGGCACAGCCGGTTGAATTAAATGGCCGGTGGTTTCTGATTGCCAATCTTTACGGACAGGATAATTATGGTAAGAATGGAATTTATACAGATTATAGAGCGCTTTTGCAGGCTGTGACTGAGATCCGGGATTTTGTAGATGTGAGAGGTAAACTGGAAACAGTGGCATTTCCCTATGGAATCGGTTGTGGGAATGCAGGCGGAGACTGGAATAAAGTGGAAGAGATTATAAGCAGCTGCTTTTTGGAATATCAGGGTGAAGTTCAGATTTGGAAAAACGATTCACAATCATAGAAATATCATTGCAGCATAAAGTCAGCAAAATTAATCCGGGAGGAACGAATATGGCAAAAGTCAGCTCTTTAAGCCGCAGTATCACTGCTTTTTATGTGGAATGGAGTGCGCTCAATCACTATTTATCATCCTATGAATGCGATAGAAATGGTCTGCCCTATGTTGGATTTTCAGACCCCCGCGTTCAAAAGCTGTGGAAGGGATTGTCTGCTCAGGAGAGGAAGGAAATTATGAAGCGGCTGGGCGCAAAGAATGAAATGGAATTGCAGAATTATTTTACTTAATTCCGTCTGAAACGGAAAAGAATGGAGTTTATAGATGTCAGAAAATAAATTTGTGGTTGTAGATGGCTCATCCATGCTGTCAACCTGTTATTATGCAGTTTTGCCCAGAGAAATCATGTTTGCCAAGACAGAAGAGGAAAAAATGAGTCATTATGATAAGATTCTTCATGCAAAGGATGGAACGTATACCAATGCTATCTTTGGTATGCTTAAGATGATAGTGTCCCTTATGAAGAAACAGCAGCCCGACCACATTGCCTTTGTTTTTGATAAAACCAGGGATACCTTTCGCAGAGAACTGTATTCTCAGTATAAAGGGACAAGAGGATCAACACCGGATCCGTTAAAAGAACAGTTTGTACTCATGGAACGAATTTTGGAAGAAGCAGGTTTTAAAGTGCTTTACTGCGATCAGTATGAAGCAGATGATTATGCGGGAAGTCTGGTTATGAAATTCAGGGAGCAGATCCCCATGGTTGTTTTAACCAAGGATCATGATTATCTTCAGCTGGTAAGTGATGAACATAATGTCCGTGCGTGGATGGTTCAGTCCCGCCAGGAGAAAGCGGACGAGCTATATAAAAAATATTATTCTTTTTACGGCTTTGGGAAAGATGAGATTAATCTTCCGGAAAAAGTATTCGAATATACATCGGATACAGTTCTGCGTGAGGAAGGCGTAATGCCGGAGCAGATTCCGGATTTAAAAGGAATACAGGGTGATGCTTCTGATAATATTCCTGGTGTGAAAGGGGTTAGCTCTGCAGCACCCTTACTGCTTCAGGAATATGGAACGGTCGAGAATATTTATGCGGCCATACACGAAGCAGAATCAGACAAAAAGCGGTTAAAGGATCTTCAGGATTTCTGGAAAAATGATTTGGGCATTTCAAGATCTCCCTATAAAGCCATGACTAAGACCAGTGAAGAGGAACTTTGCGGTGAAAAGGCAGCCTTATTGTCCAAACTTCTTGCCACCATGAAAACAGATATTGAAATTAACTTTCAATTAGAAGATTTTAACGTATCTTCATATGTGGAAGAGAAGATTCGGGAATGGCTGGTCAGACTGGATATAAAAGAAGCTTCCATCTTTGGTAATGGAAAGTAAGTCATCTGCGGTATTTTTTCAAAGGGTTTGGAGACAATCATACAGAATGTCCCGATTTTTTGTAAAGGAGAAATAAAAATGAATAAAACTTATGAAAATTTGTCTTCCATATTAGAAAAGACAATGGCTCTGCAGACTGCTCTCGTTCTTTTTGAGTGGGATAATGAGACACTGGCTCCGGAAGAATCAGGATCTTATACGGCCAGAGTTATTGGTACTCTCTCCGAGGAGTATTACGGATTTATGACGGGTGATGAAATGGGAGGCGCGATAGCAGCGTGTGAAAAAGAATCTGATTTAACTGAGATACAGCAGGCAGTTTTAAAAGGCGCAAAGGAAGCCAGAGAGGAACTGATCTGCATCCCAAAAGCGGAATACAGAGAGAATGCCCAGCTCATAGCAGAAGCAGCGAGAGTGTGGTTTAAGGCAAAAAAGAATGAAGATTACGATTCTTTTCTCCCTACGTTAGAAAAGGTGATTAATTATAAAAGAAAAGTCGCCTCCTATCGGAAGAAAGAGGGAGAGAAGCTTTATGATGTCCTTCTTGCCGAATATGAGAAGGGCTTTGATACAGAACTTTTGGATGAATTTTTCGGCAGACTGAAGGAAGAGATCATTCCTCTTCTAAAAGAAATTAAAGAGAATGGAAAAGAAATTGAC
>SVDS01000251.1 GCA_015057715.1 Paenibacillaceae bacterium | reverse complement strand
TCTCACGCACGTAGAGAAAAAGCATTTACACGAAAGTGTAGATGCTTTTTTTGGTTTACTTTTCCATAAAAATGAATTATTGCTTGATTTTTTTCCAGAATTTATTATACTAAATAGTAAATGATATAAGAAAATATAATAAGAAAATCTGAATCAGGTGCAACGAGGTAGCTGGCAACAATGGGTGCAGTGCCTCTTTTTTTATATAAACGATTCTAAATGACAGGAGTTTTGCGAGATGACATGGGATGAGACAATCAAAATATTAGATCAGGTTCCTGGAAAAATCAGCTTTCTTTATGAAAACCTGGAAACAGGGGAGCGGGTGGGATACAGGGAAGATCAGCAACTTATGGCAGCCAGTGTGATAAAGCTGTATGTCATGGCGGCAGCATTTAATCAGTTTAAAACAGGAAAACTGAGGCAGGATTTCTCGCTGCACATATACAAAAAGGATTGCGTCCCATCCTGTGGAGCTCTCACCTATCTTCATGAGGGGATCTGTGTTACTGCATTGGACCTGGTCACTCTGATGATCATATTCAGTGATAATACGGCCACCAATGTGCTTATTGATTTACTGGGGATGGATGAGATTAACCAATATATTAAATCTCTGGGATTTGAAAAAACCTGTCTGAACAGAAAAATGTATGATACAGAAAAGTCGGGGAAGGGGATTCAGAATTACATAACTGCTTCCGAGACAGGCAGGCTGCTTACGATGATGTACCGGGGAGAATTGGTCAGTGAAGGTGCAAGCAGGCAGATGATTTCAATTTTAAAGAATCAGCAGCTTTGCAGTAAGATTCCATTTTATTTACAGGCGCTTGCAGAGGAGCCGGAAATAGCCCATAAAACAGGTGAGGATCGTGGAATTACTCATGATGTTGGGATCGTATATGGAAGAACGCCATTTTTGGTCTGCTTTTGCGGGAATGAGACGGATACTCCACGATTTGAGCGGATTATGGGAGAACTTTCGTTAAAATTATATGAAGAGACAAATGGATTAGAGACGCAGAATGGAAACAAAATCACAGACAGGATTACAGGAAGGAAATCAAAATGAGAATAGCAAAAATTGAAACGGCAGAAGTGAATGTTCCTCTTGTAACTCCATTTAAAACAGCCCTCCGGACTGTAGACTCTGTAAATGATATTGTAGTCAGAATTACGGCTGATGACGGGCAGACAGGATACGGTGAAGCTCCCCCTACAGCTGTGATTACTGGGGACACGAAAGGTTCTATCCGTTGCGCCATTGAAAAGTTTATTGCACCTCCATTAATTGGTATGGAGATTGAAAATTTGGATGGCATTATGAAGGTACTTCATAAATCCATGATTAAAAACACTTCGGCGAAGGCGGCTGTGGATATGGCTGTTTATGATTTGTTTGCAAAATCCTGTGGAATGCCTCTCTATAAGGTTTTAGGGGGCAGTAAGGGCGAGATAGAGACCGATTTGACCATCAGCGTCAATGAGACAGAGGAGATGGTAAAAGACAGTCTGCTTGCAATCCGACAGGGATTTAGAATACTGAAGATCAAAGTCGGCAAAGAAGGGCAAAAGGATGTGGAACGGATCAAGGCCATTCGCCACGCTGTGGGACCGGATATTAAGCTTCGGATTGACGCAAATCAGGGGTGGTCTGCAAAAGATGCAGTCAGGATTATAAGAAAACTGGAAGACATGGGAATTGATATGGATCTGGTGGAACAGCCGGTGAGCGCCCATGATTTTGAAGGAATGAAGCTTGTCACCAGTCAGGTACAAACTCCCATTCTGGCAGATGAAAGCGTGTTTTCAGCCATGGATGCCATACATATCATAAAAGAGCGTGCTGCGGATTTAATTAATATTAAGCTGATGAAGACCGGGGGGATTTACGAAGCTTTGAAAGTCTGTGCTATAGCAGAATGCTACGAAGTGGAGTGTATGATTGGGTGTATGCTTGAGAGCAAGATTGCGGTCAGCGCAGCAGCTCACCTGGCAGCTGCAAAGGGGATTATTACCAGAGCAGATTTAGACGGGCCTTCCTTATGCAGTGAGGATCCATATAGCGGAGGTCCTGCCTTTATGGGCTCCAGAATTATAATGAATGGGGAGCCGGGACTGGGAATCTTTAAGGTACCTGTTTTTGGGGAGAAATAGAAGCATACGAACGAGGACACTAATCCCTGACGGGTTAGAAATAAGAAAAAATGGAGGAAAATTATGAAGAAAAAAAGATTAGCAGCCGGTATTCTCTGTGCAGTTCTTGCAACGGCAACTGTACTCAGCGGATGCGGAGGCAAAAAAGCTTCTGAAAGCAGTGCAGGAAGTGCGGAGGGTGGATCAAAGACTGAAGGAAGCGGAGAGCCTTCCGTATATAAAAAGCTATATGGAGCAGAAGCGACAACTCTTAATTACCTCACCTCATCTACGGAAACTGATTATAAAATCGGCGCAAATTTAATTGATACTCTGGTGGAATATGACAATAAGGGACAGATTAAACCGGGCCTAGCTACAGAATGGAGTTATGATGATGCCACTCTTACCTGGACTTTTAAACTTAGAGATGCAAAATGGGTTGATAACACAGGCAAAGAAGTTGGCGCTGTGACTGCCCAGGATTTCGTGGATGCGATGAAGTATGAGCTGACTCCGGAATATGAAAGCTCCAATGTACAGAATTTATTTGGCATCATTGCCAACGCTGAGAATTATTATAACGGACTGGTTTACAATGGTGGTGCAGATAAAGACGGGAAAGTATGGCAACCGGTTGAATTTTCAACAGTTGGTGTAAAGGCTGTAGATGAACATACTCTTACTTATACCCTTGAGAAGGAAGTTCCTTATTTCCTGTCTTCTCTGGCTTATGTAGTTTATATGCCAGCCTATGGACCTCAGCTTGAGGAGCTTGGTAAGGACTTTGCGACAGGCGCAGACAAGATGTATTATAACGGTGCTTACTATCTGGAAGAATTCTCTCCTCAGGAAAAGCATGTTATGAAGAAAAATCCGTTAAATTACGATGCAGCTCTGGTTTATATTGATGAAATTCAGGAAGTTTACAATGCGGAATACAATACAATCGGTCCTGAGATGGTAAAGCGGGGCGAGGTGGATTATGCAGAAATCTCTTCCGATATCCTGGATGACTGGAAAAATGGTGAGGATACAAAGAACTTAATCAGCAGAGAGAGACCGAAAACAAGCTATTCTTATTTCTACTGCTTTAACTTTAATCCCCAGTTTGATGCTCAGTATGAGCCGGATAACTGGAAAAAGGCAGTGAATAATGAAAATTTCCGTAAGGCTTTATCATCAGCACTTAATAAGTCCAAGGAAGTTGCAGTGTTAGAGTCCGCCACACCCGATGATTTTGTTATCAACTCTATTACACCTCCAAACTTTACCTTTAATGCACAGGGTGAGGATTATACCAAGGTAGGGGATATGGCAAACTTAACCCAGACCTTTGATGAGACAAAAGCAAAGGAATACAGGGATCTGGCAAAGAAGGAACTGGAGGCATCAGGAGTAACATTCCCTGTTAAGGTGTTAATGCCATACAATCCGTCTGAAGTAAACTGGGATAAAGAATGTCAGGTAGTGGAACAGCAGATGGAAAGTCTCCTGGGCTCTGATTTTATTGATATCATTGTGGAAGCAGGTCCTGCAGATGGATTTTTAACAGAAGTACGCAGAAGCGGTAAATTTGCATTTATGAAATGTAACTGGGGCGCAGATTATGCTGATCCGGAAACCTGGACAGATCCGTTCTACCAGAAAAAGGGAGAAAGCGGATATGAACTTGGCTATAAGTATGGTAATATTGCAAAAGCAATTGAAGACGGAACTCCTTCTGCTGAAGCAGCTTTAGAATACTTTACTCTTGTGGATCAGGCTAAGGATATGAAAACAGATATCAATGCAAGGTATGAGGCATTTGCAAAGGCAGAGGCAAGTCTGGTAGGTCACGCATTTGTGATTCCATACAGCATTTCTGTCAGCAAGTATGTGGCAAGTAAGCTGGATGTATTTGAAGGGCAGTATGCACCGTTCGGAGTATCTAATCTTCGGTATAAAGGACAGCATTTAAAGGATCATTTCATTTCCATGGATGAGTTTAAGGCGAACCAGGAAGCAAATGAAAAATAGACGGTAAGAAAAAACGCCGGATCACAGGCTATGCTTTTGGTCCGGCGGAAAAATACCCTCTGAAGGGGAGGTGGATA
>SVDS01000250.1 GCA_015057715.1 Paenibacillaceae bacterium | reverse complement strand
GAATGGATTTAATCATCCGCTGGGGAGGAAGGAGAAGACTTTCCGGCTTTCTCCCGGTTCAGTCCGTTTATTCGGATCTATATGTGGTAGACGATTACTGGCCGGATTTTAAAACAGATCATGTTTACAAAGCGCTGGAGTGGTACTCCAGGCAGGATGTGACCCTGGGGGGGTAAAAAAAGAGAACTTTATATTATTTTTAAGGCAGCCTTAACGGGCTGCCTTTTTGTGGTTAAAAAATATCTGGTCTGGCACTGAAAATTTACCTGATACTGGTAATATGTGCTATAATATCCAAATAAAAGGGGGTTAAAATATCTGAATTACACAACGAAGGGAGCCAGACTTGATCAGAAAACTACTTAACAGATATAAAAGCTATAGCATAGCAAAAAAAACTCTTATTATTTTGCTGGCAGGTTCCATCGTACCGCTAATGATAATGGAGACAATCACCTGCATGATTGCTGCCAGCACGTTAAAACGTCAGACTGACATTTTGATGGAAAGCAATATGAAGCTGTCACAGAAGGGACTTGAGGATTATTTTTCCCAGTATGATAGCATTATCATGTCGATCTATACTGAAAACCAATATGCACTGAAGCTTGAAAAATTAAATGTATGGGATTCCAGAAATTATTATCTCATAAAGAAGGAACTGGAAGATGATCTGGAAAATATATCTTACTTACATCCGGAGATTCTGGGTATTGCGGTGGTAACGCAGAAAAAAGAGTGCATCGGGTATGACTCTGTTACCAACAGCACCATGAACAGCTTCTGCTTTCCAAACAGGGATAAAAGATGGCAGGAAGTGGCAGATGAGACGTTTTTAAATACCAGGACGGTTTATTCTGACATGATTAACCGGAAGGAAGATAACGGGACCAGCCGGAATATTATTTACCTGGGTCACAGGATTGCGGATATTAACAATTACAGGCAGGGGACGGTAGGAAGTATTTTAATCTGCCTGGATGAAGAACGGATCAGGGAGACGTATTCTCAGGAAGACAAGCAGGACAGAACCGTTTCCTTTCTTTGTGATACCAATGGAATCATTATCTCCAGTAACCGGGCAGAGCTCATAGGAACAAGAATTGAACCGGCGACTAAGGCGCGTTTTTCCAGCATCTATACAAAACCGGTTTTAAATGGTCAGTATGTGCTGGTTACCATACGGGATAACAGAGAGCTTTTAAAAGATTTTAAATATATTTTTGAAGTGATTATCCTGTTGACAATTCTGATTATTATCACAAGCATTCTGATCATGCTTCGGTTTGCCGAGTCCCTTCAGGTCAGGGTGGAGAAGATCACATCAGCCATGGATAAAGCTTATAAAGGGGATTATACAGTCCAGATCAGCCATTCCTGGCAGGATGAATTCGGAACCATTGCAAGGCATTTTAACCACATGGTCACAAAGATAGATCAGTCAGGCAGGATGGAAAAGGAAGCTCTTTTAAGAGAGAAGAATGCGGAGCTAAAGGCTCTGGAAGCACAGATCAATCCCCACTTTCTTTATAATACCCTGGATGCCATTAACTGGATTGCAATAGAAAATGAACAGTTTTTAATCAGTAAGATGTTAAAAAACCTGGCCAATATTCTGCGTTACAGTATCCATAAAAGCAATGGCGTGGTCAGTGTAAGAAGCGAGACTGAGTATTTAAAGCAGTACATATTTCTCCAACAGCAGCGTTTTTCCTTTTCCTTCCACTGCATTATGGATATTGATGAGGAAGTGATGGATCTTAAGATGCATAAGCTTTTGTTTCAGCCTCTTATTGAAAATTCCATCAATCATGGTTTCCCAGGTAAGTCAGGAGAGGATTTAATCACCATAACCATCAGAAAAAAGGGGGAAAGGCATCTGATGTTTGAGGTGAAGGACAATGGAAAAGGAATGGATTCTGAATTAATCCATGAACTCAATCATTACGATTATTCCGCCAGCTCTCTGGAGGGAAGCATTGGTGTGAGGAATGTGATTATGAGAATCAAGTATTACTATGGCGATGAGGGTCATTTTGTAATTGAGTCGGACGAAAACGGGACAACAGTCAGGGCAGAAATATTATTTGAATAGCAGGCAGGAGGCAGGACAGGCATGAGAATTCTCGTTGTAGAAGATGAACCCAATACAAGAAACGGAATTATTAAAATTATCGAGACCTATACCGGTCACCAGGTGGTGGGAGGGGCAGGTGATGGTGAGACGGGACTTTTTGAGGCTTTGCGGTTACGGCCTGATGTTGTGATTACAGATATTAATATGCCTCAGATGAACGGCCTTGTTATGATTGACCGTATGAGAAAAGAGGGGTGTGAGGCAGCAGCAGTTGTACTGACCGGCTATTCGGAATTTGAATATGCTCAGAAGGCAATTCAGCTGTCTGTTGTGGAATATCTTTTAAAGCCTTTGAGTGTAGAGGATATTATGAGTGTGTTAGAGACTGTGGAAAACAGGCTGTCAAAGACCAGGGCAAAGACGGTATCACCCCAGCAGCTGCTGTTTACCCTGCTGACCGGAGAGTTAAAAGAGGAAGCCATGAGGCAGTTTGCAGGCGAAATCCGGTATCAGAACGGTCAGGAGATCTCTCTGTTTTTAATACAGTCGGAAAGCATTCTGGAGGATACCACAAAGCAGATGGCTGAACTGCTAAAGGATAGTCTGGAAACAAACTGCCTGACCAGCTTTTATACCTTTCTGCTGCCTTATGAAAGGCAGATACTGGTGATGATATTAGACGGACAAAGTATACGCTATTTAAAAAATCTGTTTCAGACCAGAATTTTGAAAGAACTGAAGGAGAAGGGAGAATTCTTAATTAGTTTTGAAAGCATCAATGGGATTGGAGAATTAAAGGATGTCATCCGGCAGATGCAGGACAGCTTATCTTACAGTTTCCTGTTTACTGAATGCTGTATTATTGATCAGGAGCTTATAAAAAAGTTGACTTTTGAGCGGATTGATTATCCGGAATATTTGGAGCACGGAGTAAAGCGGGAAATAAAGAATGGAAATCAGGACGGTATCAGACGTATGGCAGGGCTTTTTGAGGAACAGGTAATTTTACGCAGAGAGCGGCCTGAAATAATAAAAAACCATACAGTACGTTTTGTCATGGCAATTCTTGACACAGCAAGAGAATTGATGAAGGAAAAAGATATAGACGGGCTGTACCAGTATCTCTTAAACGATATGATGAAAACCGGAATCAGAGAGGTATTTTTAAATAATTACTGGAAGATTATGGGGATGGTGACAGATGAGAGGGACAGCGGGGCGCTGACAGACAACGGGATGATTTTAAATGTTATTGGATTTATAAGGCAGAACTATGCCAGGGAAATATCCCTGACTGATGCGGCGGAACTGGTAGGAATTACTCCGGAATACTTAAGCAAGCTGTTTACCAAGGAAATGGGAATCAACTTTACTGCATTTTTAGGGGAGTTTCGAATCAGTACGGCAAAAAAGCTGCTTGCCTCCGGTAAATATAAAATCTATGAGGTAGCGGAGCTTGTGGGGTTTAAGGATACCAAGTATTTTAATAAGGTGTTTCGTTCCATTGCAGGAGTCAGCCCGTCGGATTACAGAAAGGGGGTATAGACTTTGAATCGGAGAATTGGTAAATTACTGATTTTAGCATGGACCGTTGTATTTCTTTTGCTGATGGGGGTTCTGGTTAATTTCAGCAAGGAAACCAATGTAGTACACCGCCCTGGAAATGCAGAAAAAAAGCTGGTAATTATGGCAGTTTATGAGGAGGATGAAAGTGATGAATACTTAAAGAAAATACTGGATCAATATTCTGCCATACCAGGTAATCCAAAGGTGGTTACTGAGTATGTGGCTCAGTCTGCATTTCAAAAGCAGCTCTGTCTATATAAGGATCAGAACAGTCTTCCTGACTTAATTATCTGTGACAGCGTGATGACGCCTGCACTCCAGTCCATGGATATTCTCCGGGATCTGTCTGATTATATGACGGGGGAGAGAACCAGCCGGTTTTTAAAGCATGCCTATGGCAGCTGTGTGGTAAATGGAATCTGCTATGGCGTTCCCTTTACCAGCAATCCATATGTGGTGTTTTATAACAAAGACCATTTAGCCAGGTACAAAAAAGAGATCCCCGATAATATGGATGATTTTTATAATCTTTGCAGAGAGACCAAAAGTCTGGGGACCTACAGCTTTGGAATTGCAGTCAAAAATAAGGAAGATATTGCTTCCAGTTTTCTTCAACTGGTCTATTCGGCTGGGGGGAACCTTCGAGGTCTGGATTCAGATAACAGCCTG
>SVDS01000249.1 GCA_015057715.1 Paenibacillaceae bacterium | reverse complement strand
ATTAAGTTTTCAATAATAAAAGAAGTCAAAACGCACGCGTTCTGACTTCTTCGTCGATTAAATGAATAATATAACCTTAATATATAACTTTGCTTCGTAAAATGCAACTGTAATCCATTATAATGAGCCATAAATCGTAATACAATTTTAGCCAAAATGTGACATTTTTCGTATCCGCAATTACGTGGTTCCAATTTTATCATTTCAATATTTGATTGAAACTAGTTTGGTTATTAAACTATTTTGTTGATTGATTTTGTTTTGTTGATTGAAAATTGTTTAAATCTCTAATATGTTAAAATACAAATGAAAAAAATGTAAAAACAACACAAAGTCAACAATAAAACAACTTAAAACAAAAATAAATCAATAAAAATAAATAAAAATATTGAAAAAGCAAAAATAATATGCTACAATTTCCACATAAAGGACATATCGGGGTGTGTCCGGAGCAATAAACTATATTTTTTCATTTTAAGGAGGTTTATTTTTATGAAAAAGGGGTTAGCAATGGTCCTTGCGGCAACGTTGATTTTATCAGCAACGGGATGCGGCAGCGGGACAACAGCAGCAACTACGGCTGCAGAAACAGAGAAAAAAACAGAAGCTTCAAAAACAGAAGAAACCACAACAGCAGCACAGAAGGTAGCAGACGCACAGGCTGCCGGTTCTCTGAAAGGTAAGAAAGTAGCAGTAGTCAGAAATTTAGCTGCCGGCGATCATACACAGCAATTCCTCGATGGCTGTGTATCAGAAGGCAAAAAATTTGGGTGGACTGTGGATACGTTTGTTACAGATGGAGATGATGCAAAAGCACAGGAGACGGTAGCACAGGTAATTGCAAAAGGTTATGATGGTTTGATTGTATCTCATGGACAGCTTTCTTATTCTTACGATATGTTAAAGCCTGCAAGAGATAAGGGGATGGCAGTTGTTACGTTTGATACCATGCCATTTAAGGGCGGAGATGCAAACGGCCTTCTTCTGGATGGTGTAACATCAACCGCTCAGAATGATCAGGCACTTGCAGAACTATCCCTGGGCCATATGATGAAGGAATTTGAGGCAAAGGGAGGCAAATATCCCATGAAGGTGCTGAAAACTTTTATGGGCCCTGGCATTCCTCCTCTGGACAGGCGTAATGAGATTTATGCAAAGCTGGAAGATGAAGGAAAGATTAAGACACTGGAAGTAATTGCACCATCTGACTCTGCCAATGCAAGAGGAGATATGACCAATAAGACAGCGGCGATTCTGCCTAAGTATCCGGAAGGATCCGTGGATGCCATCTGGGGCTGCTATGATGAACTTGCCAAGGGAGTTCTGCAGGCACTCAATGATGCAGGCAGAACAGATATTCCTATGTATACCATTGACGTTTCCAATGATGATATCCAGCTGATGGTTAAGAATCCTCAGGTGTGGAAATCCACTGCGGCAGTTGATCCAAAGCTGATTGGAATCGTTGATACCCGTCTTCTCGCCCTTAAGCTATTAGGAGCAGAGACTCCAAGTTATTTTGATTTAAATGCCAGCAATATTGAAACAACGCAGCTAAGTGCAGAGACCACCATGGGTGATCTTGGCAAGATTGTAGATGGCTGGGGTGATGCCGAAGATCCGAAAGGAGCCCTGTTTACCGATGTGATTAAAGGGCTTTATGTAGAATAGAGGGATTCATTTCACAGTTATTACATAGGTAAGGAAGAGACGTCATGAACGAGATAAAGCTTGAAATGAAGGATATATCCATAGAGTTTCCAGGGGTTAAGGCTCTGAATGGAGTTGATTTTAGTTTGACAAGTGGCAGCATTCATGCGCTCGTTGGAGCCAATGGTGCCGGCAAGTCTACGCTGATGAAAGTGCTTGCCGGTGTTAACACACATTATACAGGACAAATAAGTGTCGGAGGGGAACCGGTTGAAATCCGGTGCCCCAAAGATGCAAAAAATCTGGGAATAGAAATTGTGTTTCAGGAAGTTGACACAGCTTTAATCCCATATCTGACTGTAGCTGAAAATGTGATGTTTAACACCCTGGTCAATAAAATGGGGAAAAAACAGGTTGTACATTGGAAGGAAATAAAACGGGCGGCAAAAGCAGTACTTGAAAAGTTAAATGTGGCAGTGGATATTAATAAACCGGTATCTGCGCTGACACTTGCACAAAAGCAGATGGTTCTGATTGCACGGTGTGTGGTGGAAAAGTGCCGTTTCCTCATATTAGATGAACCTACAGCACCTCTTTCTAATTCCGAGACACTGGAATTGTTCCGGGTAGTCCGGGAATTAGCAAAAGAAAATGTTGGTGTAGTATTTATTTCTCACAGGCTGAGTGAGCTATATGAAATTTGTGAAAGCATCACCATCATGAGGGACGGAATGCTGGTAACAAATCTGCCTCTTACGAAAGAACTGGAGGTAAATACTCTGGTGGAATATATGCTGGGACGCTGCTATGAGGATAATTATATTAAAAAAGCATGTAAAATTGGAGAACCGCTCCTTGAAATAGAGGACCTTACCGAGAAAGAAGGCAAGGTGAAGAATATAACCATAACCGTACGCGAAGGGGAAATCGTAGGTGTGGCAGGTTTGGTAGGAGCCGGAAAGACAGAACTGTGTAAGACGTTGTTTTCTGCCTATCAGCTTAAAAGCGGAACCATGAAGCTCCGGGGAAAGGTAATACGTGCAAAAGGTCCCACCCAGGCGGTAAAAAACGGTCTGGCTCTGGTTCCGGAGGAACGCAGGAAGGAAGGCGTTTTAATCTCAGATACGGTAGTATCCAACATTTCCGTGGCGGCTATGGAGAAATATACCAACAAATTATCGGTTGTCAATAAAAAACGGGAGAAAGAGGATGCAAGAAGTATGATCCGTGATCTTGGAATTAAGACACCATCTGAAAATCAGGTAGTCTCTCTTTTGTCCGGTGGAAATCAGCAGAAGGTAGTAGTTGGAAAGTGGCTGAATAAAGATTCGGAAGTTTATATTTTCGATGAGCCCACAAAGGGAATTGATGTAGGTGCCAAACAGGATATGTATGAGCTGATTGAAGGCCTTGCTGCCAAAGGAAAAGGCATTATCTATGCAACCTGCGAATTTCAGGAAATATTAAGTATCTGTGACCGGATCTATGTCATGTATGACGGAGAGATCATCAGGGAGTTAAAAGCGACAGATACGGATGAGAAGGAACTGCTTTATTATTCGACAGGAGGTAAATGATATGTCTGGGGCAGAGAAGGTAAAAAAGAAAGGTAATTTAGGGGATTTTGTAACAAAATGGGGTACGATTGCAACAATGGTAATCCTGTTTATTCTGTTTACGTTTGGTAACTGGAGTAAGGATACAGGGTCAAGCATGTTTCTGACTCAATCCAATATGATCACAATTTTGCGTGCCGTATCGATTACCACAATTATTGCCATTGGTCTTACGTTTGCACTGGCGGTAAATGGTATGGATCTTTCCATAGGAGCTACGGCACAGCTGGCAAATGTATTTGTAATGACATGCTTTGTATGGCATAACATCAACATTGGCGTTTCTGTGATTCTTACCGTCTTGATTTGTTTAAGCGTTGCGGTGATTAACAGCATTCTGATTGTTAAGTTTAAGATACCTGATATGGTTGCTGCACTTTCCGTTATGTTTATGTATCAGGGTGTTTCCATGACCTATTCAAAGGGCGGCGCCATAACAGAGCGCATGACCAGGGCGGATGGAACTCAGGCGCCAGGTCTTGTACCCGAGGCATTCCGGGCTTTGGGAAAAGAACCGTGGCTGATCATCATTATGGTTTGTGTGGTGCTGTTTGCTTATTTCTTTCTGAATTTTACAAAGCATGGCAGATATATGTATGCAGTAGGAGGCAACCCTGAGGCAGCTGAGCTCTCGGGAATTCCTGTGGCAAGGTATAAGATTCTGGCCTATTTTCTGTCAGCAACCTTTGCTTCCGTTGGTGGCATCTGTCTGGCAGCACGTGTGGGAACAGCGCAGATCTCTGCCGGAGATGCATATTTAATGCCGTCTGTATGCGCAGCTTATATTGGCTTTTCCGTATTAGGGGCTGGCAAGGCCAATGCTTTTGGAACGTTTGCAGGGGCGGTTTTAGTAGGTATGCTGGAAAATGGACTTATTATGATGTCTGTTCCGTATTATGCAATGAACATCATTAAGGGTGCTGTCCTGGCAATTGCACTGGCCATGACCTATGCCAGCGGAAAAACAAAGAACGCAAACTAAGCAGAAGACTATAAAATGAACGGGGAAGGTGACAAAAATGTCTAAATATGACAGTTATTTTTTAATGAAGGCACCAGAAGTTCCAGATTACGTACAGGAAAAGC
>SVDS01000014.1:38601-61197 GCA_015057715.1 Paenibacillaceae bacterium | reverse complement strand
ATTTCTCATTCAAAGCTGTTCAAACACAGCTTATTATTAGAATTTTCAGGGTTTTACATACTGTTCAATCTTCTGTTATCAAAGTGCTTTTTGTTGTTATCTCTCGATCAGCAACTCATTTATTCTATCATGTTGCCATTTCTTTGTCAACAACTTTTTTTATTTTTTCAATCGGTTTAAATCGATCGCCTTTGCGGTGTGTTCCGCATCGGAACTATAATATATCATGTCCCTAAAAGATTGTCAAGGGAATTTGTGTCATTTATTCATACAATTTTTTGAGAATTGATTCCCCTACTATATATATACGTTTTTACGGAATTTCTCTATATGTTGTGATGGCAATAAAAAACTGCAGGTAAGACTTTTCGTCCTTTTCCCTGCAGATTTGTTTCAATTGCATATATCATAAATACAATTATTCTCTCAGATCAGGCCATGCAATACCCCCAGAACCATCAGATTCAGCAGATTATGGCTGTAAAGAAAGGAAAGCCACTGGCTTGACTCAATCTGCCGGGTAATCATCATGCCCCATTCCGTGCCAGAGAATGCTGTAACTAACAGACATGCCAGCCATAGGAACAATAATCCTTCCAGTCCGCCTGCTATTGCACCCGCTAATTTATTAATTCCCGATATAATAGGAAGTCTTGCTATAATATCCAGCCATCGGATTATCAGCTTAGATGCCATATAGACAGCTGCAAACAGCAAAACGAATCCCGCTGAATTAATAATAGTGTCTGCAAGATAGTTCCCTACATAATCAGTAAATGCCTGAACTCCCATCATCTGATAAATCTCACTGTTGTTATTCTCAATCAGTGCCGATTTGACCGTATGGGGTAAATTCAGATTTTCTATAATGGTTCTCTGTGCAGAAGGCTTGTCTGACATATCTTCCCCGGAACTCTGTTCCTGAGCAAGACCTGCTGCCTTTACAATATTTTGAGATACTGTCTGCTGAAGAGTGGTATTCTCTTTTAAATAGGAAGTTACAGCCGGCAGCGATACCCGAACGACGGTCAGAGATAATATCATTGCAAATATCGATACAACCAGCCGGATAAACCCTCTGTGATGACCGTAAAGAACCATCCCAAGCAAATAAACTCCGGCAATTACCGATAACCAGTTTTCCATATACAGTTTCGTCATAGTTCCATTTCCAATACCAATTTCCTGATGGCGGAGGCTACCCCGTCCTCATCATTGGTTTCCGTTACATAGTCTGCTGCTTCCATCAGTTCTTTGCTGCCATTTTTCATGACAACTCCGACTCCGGCTTTTAGAATCATAGTGAAATCATTCTCTCCGTCACCAATTCCCATAGTTTGACTGGGACTGATTCCTAAATGGGACGCTAACCTTATGATTGCGTCTCCTTTAGTGGCATCAGGTGCATTGATTTCCAGATTATTGATAATTGATGAGGTGACCAGAATATCATTTCTCTTTTCCAGTTCTGCCCTTAGTTTTGCCCGTTCTTCCATATCACCAAAAAACAAATTGATCTTTTCAACAGGTTTCCTGGCATTCTCTACGAACTCTATAATATTCGGGCAAACGTCACGGGTGTTTCGTACCAGTTCCTGGAGCTCAGAAGTCAGTGCAAACTCTGATAAATGATCCATGAAGCGTGGTTCTGTGATTCCCCGTCTATCTATGTACGGATCATACATCACATGGTACGGATCCACAAACCGTAAAAGTTCCAATGCCAGATCACAGCTTAACAGCCTTGTGTCTATTACCGCATTTTCTTTCATGTCCTCAACAACCGCACCATTGGTGGTGATGGCATACCGGATTCCAGGTATTTCTTTTACCTCAGCCGGTATTCCATCAACAGTCCTTCCGGTACATGGAACAATGTGTATTCCTTTGCGAATACAGCTTATCAAAGCTTCCCGATTTTGGTCGGACAAACGTTTCCTGCTGTTTAACAGAGTTCCGTCTAGATCAATTGCAATGAGTTTAATATCCACGTTTTTCTCCATTTAATAAATAAAATGTTCCTCTTTTAATATAAGCAATCCGTCTTTATCGTATTTTGTAGAAAACAGACCTTTGATCCGTCTTCCCACTGTTGGCTTCTCAGCACGGTCTGCAGCTTCTTCAATCAGTCCTTCTGCATTTGCTCTGTTTAAAGGAACGCCGTCTTCCTCCATGATTTCAATTCTCTCGTAGAGGGCAAGCATACTTTTTCCAGTAATATTACAGTCAATTTCGTTGGCATACCGGCAGGCATACTGTGCAAATTCGTCGATATCCATCTCTTCGCCAGAATACTCAGGCTGACTTTGCTGTCGGGTGGAGGGCTCGTCCACAGGTTCGTATGCAGACTCCTCGTAATAATCACCCTCTTCGTAATCCTGCTCCTGATTATACTCATCATACTCATCGGATTCAGCGTAATGATATTCCTGACTCTGCTGATATTCCACAGCATTGTTTTGCATTACCGGATCAGGCTGATACCTCTCTCTCTCCTGTACAACCCGGGGATTCCTCTGAGCAGGCACGGGTTCCGTTTCAGGAATCGTAACTTCCTCTCCGCTACCAATGCATTCGAATTTACTGGCCAGAACCGGATGGTCCTGATGCAGCGTTTCCATCTGCTTTGGATTATCGATTAAAACTACGATCATTCCGCTGGCATCTCTTTCCATGAGCTGATTTAACTCATCAAGAGCTTCCGGAGTTAAGTCTCCGGCTTCTTCTATCACTAAATCTTTTCCAGAAAGCTTATCTGCAGAAGCAAAAACTCCCCGCATTGAAAGTTTGGATCCTGAAATCTTGGCAACAGGATTATTCACACCGCTTTCCCTGTGGATCTGCTTTAATGCTTCTACTGCCATCTGAAGTCCTTTTTCAGGTGTTCTGGCTTCGATCATAAGATGATTGCGAACAGGCTCTTCAATAACCTCCTCTTCCTCATCTTCATACAGATCCTCAAAAGCAAACTCTTCCCCTTCTTCCTGCTGGGGGAAATGATATCCGCTTCCGTCTTCCTCAGGATATGCTGCTTCTTCAGCCTCATAATAGTTAGAATACTGCTCTTCCTCATTATCAAAGCTTTCTTCCTGAGGGAGATCATAAACTTCATCTTCCTCTGCAGTAGCAGCTGACTGGATACCGTAAATCTCCTGACCAAACTCCTCAGGCTCTTCCTCTTCAATAACCGGTTCGGAGTATGTTTCCATCTCTTCCTCTTCCGGTATATAATCTTCCACTGTTTTTGGGAATATGGAAATGTTGCGTCCTACTCTGCGGATATCTTCCAGTACTCTGGTATGCTCTGCAGCGGGTTCTTCTTCAACCACCGGATCTTGGTAAGAAATTCTGGACATCTCTCTCGCAAGAGATTCCTGGACTTCAGCTTCCTGCATGCTGGCTTCGTAATCCTCTTCCACTGATTCCTCATATACCATGTTGGAATACTGGCTGATCTCCGGTTCTTCCTGATAATAATCAATCTCCGGTTCCAGCTGTACACTTACTTTTTTACCGGTACCGTACTCCTGCTCTACTGCACGAAGTCTGGCTTCATATTTATCTCTGTTTTCTATGAGATCCATCTGGTAATTTGTCAGAGGGGCATACTGAACTTTTAAGTCCATTGCCTTTTCCACATATTTTCCAAGTCCGAACATCAGCATAATACGGTCACAGGTCTCTACACAGCGTTCCGCCATTCCGGCAAGGCTGTAAAGTTCCGCCAGTTCATAAAGCCATTTTTCATCAAGCTCTACGCTGGTGTAGGATTCAAGAGAATGAATGAGCTGCTGTGCCGGTGCTCCTTTTGCCTTTAAAATCATATAGCGGAGAAGCTGCTGTCTTGGATCCTCAGAAGCCAGATCTCCAAATTCCTTATAATAGCTTTCTGCTTCTTCAATATTGCCTTCTTTGATGGCCAGCTCTGCCAGTTTATAGAGAAGCCTTTTTCCAATAGGTGCCCGCTCAAATGCCTGTAAAAGGATCTCCTTCGCCTCTTGATAATCCTCATTTTTTTCGTATACCATGGCTACCATGGAAAGCAAATTGGTGTTGCGGACTCTTCTCCAGTCGATTGTGTCGGCGATCTTCATAGCCGTCTCATAGTCGTTTTTACCGACCAGTTTTTTAATTTGTTCAACTTTTATATTAAACTCGTACTTATCCATTCTTTGCATCTCCTAACAAGGCAAATGAGTTACAGTTCGACTCTGCCCTCCAGAGCCCGTAACAATGTCACCTCATCTATGTACTCTAAGTCTCCGCCAACGGGGACACCGCTGGCTATGCGGGTAACCCTGATTCCTGTAGGTTTGATCAGCTTACTGATGTACATGGCTGTTGTCTCACCTTCCAGACTGGAGTTTGTGGCTATGATCACTTCTTCCACATCTCCCTGCAGCCTCTGCATTAATTCTTTCAGCTTAATATCTCCAGGTCCGATTCCCAGCATAGGGGATATGGCTCCATGGAGCACATGGTAAACGCCTTCAAACTTTCCGGTTTTTTCATAGGCAGCTAAATCTCTGGTATCTTCCACCACCATAATAACCTTATGATTGCGTTTCTCACTCTTGCAAATAGGGCAGCGATCCTGATCCGTCAAAGTAAAACACTCTTTGCAGTAATGCACGTTACGTTTCGCTTCTGTTATGGATGAGGCAAGGCCTGTTACCTGCTCCTCCGGCATATTAATAATATGAAATGCCAGACGCTGTGCCGATTTGCTGCCAATACCGGGGAGCTTTGAAAGCTCTTCAATTAATCTGGTTATCTGACTGCTGTAATAATCCATAATTAGAAGGGAAATCCTCCGCCTAATCCACCCATTCCACCAGTCAATTTAGACATAGCGGAACTGCTGTCTTCTTCCATCTGGCGGAATGCCTCATTGGTAGCTGCCATAATTAAATCTTCCAGCATCTCAATGTCATCGGGATCAACCACTTCCTGGGATAATTTTACGGAAGTTACCTCTTTCTTACCTGAAACTGTTACGGTAACTGCTCCGCCGCCTGCTGTCGCTTTATATTCCTTCTCTTCCAGAGATTTTGTCGTCTCTTCCATCTGTCGCTGCATCTTCTGTGCCTGCTTCATTAAATTGTTCATATTGCCAGGCATAGCGCCTGGAAAACCGCCACGTTTTGCCATGGTGTATATCCTCCTATATTTTCATTATCATTTTATTCTTCTATTGTTATGTCCATTAAAATATTGGCTTTTAATTCTTCGTCGCTGACGTAAATGGTATCCATACGCTCGCCTCCGCCTTTTAGCCTTGTCTGAAAGGCAATGGATTTTTTATAATGATCCTCCACATACCGTTCAATATCTGCAATGGTGGTTTCTCTGCTTCCAATCATATAATTGCTCTGATCGGAAAAGACCACACAAAGGCGGCTCTCACCAGCCGGTTCCACCACAGTCTCCCGAAAGCTGGCCCGTATGGGACCACCCAGTTCCCGTATGATTTTTCCCCAATCACTTCGGATTAGGTTTAAATCTTCTAACTGCCCCTGGGGAAGTGCAACTCTCTGGGCCGGAGTCAGCTCCTCTGCCTCACCTGCACCTAAGCTGGCTTCAGCGGTTGCGGACGCTTCTCCTTTTTGCAAAAATGTTCCGCTCTCCAGCTGTTTTTCAATGCCTTTGATGCGTTGAAGAATGGAATCATAGTTCTGCTCCATCTGAGGGCGGGTCAGCTTGATCAGCGCAACTTCTATCAGGACACGCTTTTGTGAAGCGTAGCGCAGCTGATTGGATAAGTCGGAGAACACACGGATATAACGGAGAAGTGTCTCGGGATCCGCAAGATTGCTGTCTTCTCTTAACAGATTCTGATTCTCCGTCGACATATCCATAAGATTCTCTGCGTCGTCCACGGATTTAATAATCAGAAGATTTCTTAAATACCAGATAAAATCAACTACAAACTGTCCTAACTCTCTTCCCTGAATCACCATATCTTCCAGGCATGCGATGCAGTCTTTGGTTTTGTTTTGTGCAACGGCCCGAAACAGTCTTCCGAATACCGTGATATCCACTGCTCCAAGCACATCAAGTACGTTATCATAGGTAAGTAGTTCTCCGTAGTGAAAGGCAATGCACTGATCTAACAGACTTAAAGCATCTCTTAACGCTCCGTCTGCCGATTTGGCAATATAAGTCAGCGCCTTCTCTTCTACCTGGATCTGTTCTGCTTGTGTAAGTTCTTTGAGATGTTCAGCAATGGTCTCAACTGTGATTCGTTTAAAATCATAGCGCTGACATCTGGATAATACTGTGACCGGAATCTTGTGCACTTCTGTTGTGGCCAGAATAAATATAACATACGAGGGTGGTTCTTCCAGGGTTTTTAATAATGCGTTAAATGCTCCTGTTGAAAGCATATGAACCTCATCGATAATATAAACCCGGTATTTTCCTTCTGTAGGAGGATACTGAACCTGCTCTCTGATCTCCCGGATATTCTCCACACCATTGTTTGATGCCGCATCAATCTCCACAACGTTTAATGAAGCACCTGCTGCAATATTTCTGCAGGTACGGCACTCTCCGCAGGGGCTGCCGTCTGCAGGCTGCTCACAATTGACTGCTTTTGCGAAAATCTTTGCGATACTGGTCTTACCGGTTCCCCGGGTTCCGCAGAACAGATATGCATGCCCGATACGCTGTGATATAATCTGGTTTTTAAGTGTTTGCACAATATGGTCCTGTCCCTTTACATCTGCAAAGGATGAAGGGCGCCATTTCCGATATAATGCCGTATATGACATGCCTGTTACTCCTTATTTGTCGCCGAAGCTGATTCCGATCATCTTGGCTTCCTTAACGATGGAACATTCCGGATCGACGGTTTTTAATTTACCGGCTACCTCAGCTAAGGGTGCCTTAACAATTTCATTGTTGCTAACTGCCACCATGTAGCCATATTCCCTGTTCTTTATCAGTTTTGCTGCTTCAGCCCCAAGGCGGGTGGAAATCACTCTGTCATATGGACATGGTTCTCCGCCCCTCTGCATATGACCTGGAACGGTAACCCTGACTTCTTGTCCGGTCCGTTCCGTGATCTGTGCTCCGATTTCATAGGCCACAGAAGGGTAAATCACGCCATTTTTCTTTTTTTCTTTCAGTTCTTTTTTCGTCAGGACCGAGTTCTCTTTGGAAATCGCGCCTTCCGCAACGGCAATAATGGAAAACTTCTTGCCTTCTCTGGTTCTGCTCTTTAACGCTTCTATAATTACATTCAGATCATATGGAATTTCCGGAACCAGAATAATATCAGCCCCACCGGCGATCCCTGCGTAGAGAGTCAGCCAGCCTACCTTATGACCCATAACTTCAACAATAAAGACTCGTCCATGGGAAGCAGCCGTTGTATGGATGCAGTCTATGGCATTGGTCGCCACATTAACCGCGCTTTGAAAACCAAAGGTGATATCAGTTCCCCACAAATCATTATCAATGGTCTTTGGCAGTGATACAACGTTTAAGCCTTCCTCCCTAAGGAGATTGGCCGTCTTCTGGCTACCGTTGCCGCCAAGGACAACCAGGCATTCCAGCTTTAAGTTTTTATAGGTGTGCTTCATCGCTTCTACCTTATCGAGACCGTTCCCGTCCGGTATCCGCATCAGTTTAAACGGCTGTCTGGAGGTTCCAAGAATGGTTCCCCCTTTTGTCAGGATTCCAGAAAACTCTTCCGGCTTCACCACACGGTAATTCGCATAAATAAGACCTTTATAACCGTCTTCAAATCCTACAATCTCAATATCATCAAACAGCCGGTACAATGCTTTGGCAACGCCCCGCATGGTAGCATTTAAGCTTTGGCAGTCACCGCCGCTTGTAAGAATTCCAATTCTCATCATAAAAGCACACCTCTTCTTTGATTAGATTTGTTATTTGGAAATAGGTACTATTATACCCATTTTATTCTCAATTATAATACAAAGGGGAATGTGGGGCAAGGGAAAACTTTATTTCATAAGATAATGTAAGGAAATATTAAAAATGAAAAAACACCGCAAAGCAATTCACTGCTCTCCGGCGTCCTGATAACTATATTTTAATCCGTGCGTCTCACTTTGAACCGCTATCACAGGCGTTACCCTGACAGTTAACTCGGTCCAGGCACCCTCACGGCACACAGAAGGTTCCACTTAGTGCTGCTGCATTCCTGCCCTGACACGGTTCATGAAGATCTGTTGCGTAAGACCCAAACGTCATCGTCACTTATCAGGGGCAGCCCTACAATAGCCGGCCCTGGGTGAGACATCACCCCTGCTGGAGCGGATTGCAGGTACAGGGCACCGCTATCTCCCCGGCTGCACGGAAACTTTATGACGTATTATGACTTAATCGCAGTTAAGTATACATGGAAACCACCGGATTGTCAAGGATTTAGGGGGCGATTGTATCTTCCATTTTTTGTTTTTTATTATCCCTTAATTCTTTAAAAAATTTTTTCATCATCTGGGCACATTCTTCCCCCAATACTCCGGATTCCATTTCCACCTGATGATTAAATCCTTTTTCATGAAACAAATCAAGTACAGAGCCTGCGCATCCTGCCTTGGGATTCATACAGCCAACGACAACTTTCTTCATTCTTGACTGTACAATCGCTCCCGCACACATGGGACAGGGTTCCAGAGTCACATACATGGTACAATCTTCCAGTCTCCAGTCACCCAGCTTTTTGCAGGCCTTCCTGATTGCAATGATTTCTGCATGGGACAGCACATTTTTATCCGATGTACGCCGGTTGTATCCTCTGGCTATTACTTTATCCTCATAAACAATCACACAGCCAATGGGTACTTCACCAACTGCTCCTGCTTTCTTTGCCTGTGTAACTGCCTGACGCATATATTTTTCATCTATTGTCATAATGATTCCTCTTTGCTGTTTAATGTGGTATACTTGTCCTAAGTATACCATGAAATAAAGGAATGGTGAATAGATGAAGTTATGTGGTCTTCAAAAAACAACACTTCTGGATTATCCAGGTCATGTGGCTGCCACGATTTTTCTGGGCGGCTGTAATTTCCGCTGCCCTTTTTGCCATAACAGCGGATTGATCGGGAGCGATGCAGCGTCACTTTTCTCAGAGGAAGAAATTATAGATTTTCTTATAAAGAGAAAAGGGATTCTGGAAGGTGTCTGTATTACCGGTGGAGAGCCCACGCTCGCTGTAGAACTGGAGTCATTTATCCGAAAAATCCGGGAACTGGGTTATCTCATTAAACTAGACACCAACGGCTATCGTCCTGATGTATTAAAAAAGCTGATTACAGAAGGGCTTCTGGATTATATAGCCATGGACATAAAATCCGGTCGGGAGCATTATAAGAAAGCGGCCGGAACCGGGGATCTTAAAATAAGGAATGTGGAAGAAAGCGCTGCATTTTTAATGGAAAACCGTATCCCATACGAATTTCGTACAACAGTCGTAAAAGGGATCCATACAATGGGGGATTTCGTGGATATCGGCAACTGGCTGGAGGGAGATTCCCAGTACTTTCTTCAAAATTATGTGGATTCTGATCAGGTTTTATGCCCGGGCTACACTTCTTTTTCAGATAGTGAACTGAAGGGGTTTTTAAAAATATTAAAGCCATTTCTTCCGGGAGCTACGCTCCGGGGCGAATCTTTTTAACGCAAACCAGGGGGCTTTTTCAGCCCCCTACTTTTATATCGGTATACCAGAACCCAAAACGCCCGTCTTCCATTGGCTGATCTTTTGACAGCACAAAATTAGGAAAACCGAACATAGATGCCATATATCGTTCATTGCTGTAATAATGTCCCGGGACTCCCAGCAGATAGCGGGGTGTTCCTTCCGTGTTAAGCCTGGCGAGGATCAGATACCGGTAATTGTAGTAACCATGCAATAAGAAACTGTTATTTCCAAATACCCATGCATCTCTGGGAAGAAGACCGATATCCTGAGGTTTTATTGTCAGAATTTCACATCCATCTTCATAATCAAACGCCAGAATCCTGGTATGTTCTTTTCTTAATTTTTCCCAGATCACACTTTGTTGACTTTCTTCCTGGCTTTCATTTTCGCGCAATTGTTCCAGTACCTCTGGATCACCAAGCTTTGGTTCCGTATGGTCTTGGTCTTTAGTTTCTTTTATTACGGCATCTGCCCGGTACAAACGGGTGGTTCCTGCCTCGGGCTCAGGATATACATCTGTGTCCTCTGCCAGACCTGCTGCGTCGCCTGAACTCATCTGAACAGATTCTTTTAATCCGCCATCTTCGATTTCAGACATCATTGGCTTTGGCATTAAGGGAACAGATTCCTGCTGACTTTGTAAAATGGTCTGAGCCTCTTCGCTTGGATCTGTATGTACGGACTCTGCAGACATTGGTACTGTCGGCATCGGACCCGTTGGACGCGGTGTTGGTGATGCCGGACCCGTTGGACGCGGCGTCGGTGATGCCGGACCCGTTGGACGCGGCGTCGGTGATGCCGGACCCGTTGGACGCGGCGTCGGTGATGCCGGACCGGTTGGGTTCGGTACGGGAGGCATTGACCCTGTCGGCATGGTTCCTGCCGGCATTGGTGATGTCGGCATTGGCCCTGTCGGCATTGACCGTGGCATCGCACCATTAGGTATTGGCGCTGTTGGCATTGACCTATTGGGCATCGGGGCTGTCGGCATTGGTCCTGTGGGACGTGGTTCCTGCCACCAGCCAGGAATCGGTCCGGTCATGGTGGGGCGTGTATTTTGCTGTCTATCCGGTGCAGGCGCAGTGACTGAAGACGGATTCCCCTGCCTTCCTCCTGCTGTTGGACCGGTTATTGTCGTTCTCGTATTTCCATCTTGTGGTATGGAACCTGTCATCTGCTGGATCTCAGGCATGAGACTTTCGGCCTCCGGGCTTGGCTCACTGTGGGATGACACCGGACTTTCCGCCTGGAGAAGAACCTCTTCTTCATTTTTTGTATCCTGACTGTCTCCATCTTCCAGTGGAAACTCTTTTTCTATCTCCTGAACAGCTTTTTTTATCTGTTCTTCCGATATGGCAGAATTTACTTTTACAGCAGAATCTGTATTTTCCAGATCAACTGCCGCAGCATGAGCAACTGCATCCTCCCATATGGTGGTATAAGATCTCCATGTATTTTTTACATCATGTATGGTCAGTCCAAAACATTGGTCCATATTAAAACCGGAACGTTCAATATCATTTACGGATACTGTGGCTCTGAATTCACCGGAACCGCCTCGTATGAAAATATTACCAAGGTATATTTCCTGTTCTCCGGCCAATAGATATACTCCAATGTCGTTGCCGCCTACATAAATTCTTTTCACACTTACCGTAATTTTGCACTGGATACCTCTCGTCTCTATCTTGGCAAATCCGATGTTTTTTCCTTTGACTCCGCCTTCGTAGGCATAAATATATGAGATTAGTCTTCGATAGTTAGACATGCCACCACTCCTTTATCACTATTTTATGCAAAATGCCATTGCATCTATGACATAAAAATGATATCCTAATAAAAGAATAAAATAAAAATTTTTTCCAATATGTGGAGGATGATAAAAATGAAGCTTTACCGTTCAAAAGACTACTATGACATGAGCCGAAAAGCAGCCAATATTATATCTGCCCAGATCATTATGAAACCGAACTGCGTACTGGGACTTGCTACTGGTTCTACACCTGTTGGTGCCTACAAACAGCTGATTGAATGGTACAACAAAGGTGATTTGGATTTTTCCCGTGTAAAAACAGCAAACCTTGATGAATACAAGGGATTAACCAGAGACAATGACCAGAGTTACTACCACTTTATGAAGCAGAATTTATTTATGCACGTTAATATTGATTTAACCAATACTCATATACCTGATGGAATGGAATCTGATACAGAAAAAGAAGCTGCCAGATATGAAGAGATTCTCAGAAATCTGGGCGGCATTGACTTACAGATTCTTGGACTTGGTCATAATGGGCACATCGGATTTAATGAGCCTTCCGATATCTTCCCAAAAGATACCCACATTGTTGACTTACAAGAAAGCACCATTGAAGCCAACAAGCGTTTTTTTGAATCTGTAGATCAGGTTCCGCGTCAGGCTTATACCATGGGAATCGGTACAATTATCAGAGCGAAAAAAATTCTGTTAATGGTAAGCGGCGAAGATAAGGCTGAAATTCTGTATAATGCCCTTTGCGGTCCGGTAACCCCAAAAGTTCCTGCTTCCATTCTGCAGCTCCATCCGGATGTAATTATTGTAGCCGATGAAGCGGCACTGTCAAAATGGGAAACGAACTAATCTTGACGTAAATAGCTTGCAATGATATAATGAGTTAAATTTTTTAAAGGAGGTGAGACGCTGTGGGAAATATATCTATTAAAGCTATTTCATTATGGACTAATATTAATAATATCTCTGCAGTTTTCGGTAATTTTGACGCGTCCGTGTATCAGTGCGCCCATTTTTACGAAAAAGGCAGCGTCTCATCTGAAAAATTTTCTGTTAGCCGGTAGGTTTTACCACTGGTTTTTCGGTTGATTTTCCGCCCGGATGCTCCTGCACCGGGTTTTTTTGTGCGTTTTTTTCGAAATGGCAGTCTGAACGGACATTTTCCACTTTGATTCTAAACACACAATATGGAGGATATGACCTATGAAACAGGTAAAAACCATTCTGTCCGGCTGCGGCTCTCTCTCAAAAGCCGTATGCTCCACAACTTTAATCTGCTCGAAACAAATTTTTGACGGAGGCTTTCTCTGTGTAGCCGGAGGATACGTTGTCCAGATTGTTCAGTTCATTATGCTGACCTTTGTCTGGAAGACTTTGGCCAGCACAAATGCTCTGCCGGAAAACGTATCATTGGACCAGTTAATGACCTACACGCTGATGTCTGCCGTATTACATCAGGAATTAAATATTATTTCTCCCGCCACTTCATCCTTGTGGGAGGGGTCCGTTATTGGGCGTTTTTTAAGGCCCATGGCAATTGAAGCAAGCTTTATCTCAGAGACCATTGGCCGATTCTGGGTACCCAACTTCTTATTTCTGGGTATTCCATTATTGCTTTTTGCACCGGTTCTGTCTGTCAGTCCATTACCGGCTTCTTTTCGTATGGGAATTCTCTCTCTCATAAGCCTGCTGCTGGCAATTTGTATTGGATTTGCCATAGATTTGCTTTTCGCTTCTCTTGCTATGAATCTGAAAAATGGATGCTTTGCGGCTCTTGCTGTCAGAGAGGCAGTTTATTCCCTGCTTTCCGGAGAAATGATACCATTTTCTTTATTTCCAAAGAAATTGGGCACGCTTTTTTCCCTGCTTCCTTTGGGCTCAGTCGCCCATGGACCTTTAACCATCTACACCGGCACCGCACATTTCCCTTATAGTGTTCTGGCACTCCAGTTTTTCTGGGCTGTTAGTTTATGGGCTCTTGCTATTTATGTATTTAATAAAAGCAAAGAAAGGATGATCTCTTTTGGTGGATAATTTTAAAATACTAATCAGGCTTTACAGGCAATATGCAAAAATGGATTTATTATGGTTTCTACGGGATACCCGTTATTTCTTTATTCAACTGGTTTCTGATGTTGTAAGCGGTGGATGCACCATTGCAGGTGTCTGTCTGTTATCTGCAAATTTTAAGGACTTTTCCGGGATGACCCAAAATGAAATTTTATTTATGATGGGTTATGCTCTCTTTATTGACGGTATTTACATGGTATTTTTTATGGGCAACAATACAGGCATGGTCAGCCGAATTATTGGCCGGGGGCAGCTTGATCACATTATGATCCAGCCAGTGCCTCTGTGGGCAGAACTTCTGGCTCAGGGTTTTTCCCCTGTTTCCGGTTCTCCCATCATGATTTTTGGAATAGGGCTTACTGCTTACAGTGCCATAAGCGCGGATTTGCCTATAAATGCTTTAATTATATTGCTGTTTCTTTTTTACAGCATTTGCTCGATTGTCATTGTGATGTCATTTATCTATCTGATTTCCTGCTCTGCGTTCTATGCCCCTGCTGCTGCAGAGGAGATTGCCGGGGTGGGAAAGGAATTATTTTCTTCATTAAAAACTTACCCGCTGGGAAATATGAAAGGCTTTCAAAAACATATTTTTTTGTCCTTGATTCCTGTTGGCCTTTGTGCCTGGTTCCCTTCCACACTTTTAATAAAAGCTGGGAAATACGGATTAGAGGCGGTTTTAGTTCCGGAAGCATTCTACCTGCCCATTGCAGCCGCAATATTTTCACTTATAGCTATTATCACATTCAAGAAAGGAATGAAATATTATGAAACCTATGGTTCTCCAAGATACTCCGGCTTTGGCCATCGATAATATAACAAAAAAATACTGCCAGTGGCAGCGAAGCGGAAACGCCCGGGATATTATTAAAAATCTTCTTCACCCCGAAAAGCGGGTAGTAACGGCTCTGGACCACATATCACTTCAGATAAAAAAGGGCGAATTCGTTGCTTATGCAGGTGCCAATGGTGCCGGTAAAAGCACTACAATAAAAATACTTTCTGGTATTCTCATGCCTACGAAAGGAACGGTATCCGTACTTGGATTAAATCCTGCCAGGGACCGGATTAAACTCATGGGCCATATTGGAGTCCTGTTTGGCCAGCGTACAGAATTATGGTGGGACCATCCGGTGATATCCAGCTTTGAATGGAAAAAGGAGGTGTGGAACATACCGGATTCCGTCTATAATAAAAACCTGGAGATGGTTACAGAACTTTTGGATCTTTCCGATATTCTAAAAACCTTTACCAGAGAGCTGAGTCTTGGGCAGAGAATGCGGGCGGATATCGCCATGCTTCTCCTTCACAGTCCAGAACTGATTTTTCTGGATGAGCCCACGCTTGGTCTTGATGTACTTGCCAAGCAGCAGATGATCCGGTTTTTAAAGAAGATCAACCTTGAGAGCAAAACAACGGTGGTGGTAACCAGTCATGATATGGATGATCTGGAGGAAATGGCGCAAAGAATCATACTTATTAATAAGGGGAGAATTGCATTTGACGGAGACTTTGATGAACTTCGGAATGTGATGGGAGGATTTTACCGGATTGTCCTTACTACTGCAAAAGAAGTGACACCGCTTTCCCTTCCCGGAATGCGGCTTTTGAAAACAGAAAGCGGAGTTCACGAATACGAATTTGACCGGAATATATTAGGTATCCATAAGGTTATGGGGTTACTTTCTGATTTCCCCCAGATCGTTGATATGGAAATTAAAAAGGCACCCATTGAAGATGTAGTGGCTAATTTATATATGAGCTGGCGTGAAAATTAACAGTTGGTTTTTTCATAGGTTTAGTGTAGAATATACTTACATTATTTATAACGAAAGAGGTGTACATATGGCATACGCATTTACAAAGGATCTGGAGACCGGAAACCAGTTAATCGATTCAGAACACCGTCAGCTGATTGATGCGATCAATAATTTACTGACTGCCTGCTCCACCGGTAAAGGCCGTGCAGAGCTGGCCAATACTACTAAATTTTTACAGGATTATACTGCCAAGCATTTTGGAGATGAGGAAAAACTCCAGCTTCAGAGCCAGTATCCCGATTATGCAAATCACAAGCGCTACCATGAAGAGTTTAAGAAGGTAGTTGCAGGGATCTGCCAGAAACTTGATAAGGAAGGTCCTACCATTGCACTGGTTGGTGAAGTAAACAGTGCAATTGCAGGTTGGCTGATCAACCATATCAAAAAAGAAGATGTCAAGGTTGCTACTCACATTAAAAGCAGATCCTGACCCAGATGAGAATAATTATCAAACAGCTTCTTACCAGAGTTCTGGCAGGAAGCTGTTTTTTTTGCGCTGCGGTATAAAAAATTGCTGTGCTCTCTTTTCATTCCGTCTGTATTTTGATAAAATAGGTTCAGAAACGAAAAACAAACTACTGGAAAGAAGGTACATGATTATGAAAGACACAAATTGCGCATATTGTATGAAGGGAGACTTGGTTGCTAAATTTGGTTATCCTGTCTGTGAAATGGAAACAGGCTTTTTATATTTATTTAAAGAACAGAGCAAAAAAGGCAGAGTCATCCTCGCATATAAGGATCATGTCAGTGAGATGATTGATATCAGTGATGAAGAAAGAGATGCATTTTTTGCTGAGGTTTCCAAAGTATCAAAAGCCATTCACAAAGTATTTAATCCGGATAAAGTAAATTATGGCGCTTACGGAGATACAGGCTGTCATCTTCACATGCATATCGTTCCCAAATACAATGGCGGAGATGAGTGGGGCGGCACATTTACCATGAATCCGGATAAAGTATATTTAACCGATGATGAGTATGAGAAAATGGCTGGAGCCATTCGTGCAGCCTTATAATCAAACAGACAGACTGTACAGGAAGGAAGGTGCCGGATTATGTTAGATGAAATCAGAAAGCAGGCAGGTAAAGCTGCAAAAGAAGTTTTGGACGCATCTCATTTAAAGGAAAAGGACCTGGTAGTGATCGGCTGCTCTTCCAGTGAGATATCCGATCACAGAATCGGCTCTCATTCCAGTGCAGAGATCGGCGAGGCAGTATTTTTGGCAATTTATGAAGTATTTCATAAGCAGGGAATTTATGTGGCTGCCCAGTGCTGTGAGCATTTAAACAGGGCACTGATATTAGAGAGAGAAGCGGCGGATTACTATCATTATGAACCAGTCAATGTGGTACCTCAGCTTAAAGCCGGAGGATCATTCTCACTTGCAGCCTACCATAGTCTCGAAAATCCGGTTGCAGTAGAGTCCATTAAAGCCCACGCTGGAATCGATATCGGAGATACACTGATTGGAATGCATTTGAAAGCTGTAGCCGTTCCCATTCGCATAAAAACCCAGTATATTGGCTCTGCCCATGTGGTTGCAGCCCGTACCAGACCAAAATACATCGGCGGTGTCCGTGCTTCTTATGATGATACCATTGAATAAAAAAAGCCTTCTGTCAGGTGGTATAACCGCTGACAGAAGGCTTTTTATTGGATTATTTTGTAGCGTACATAAAGAACCAGTAGCCATATGGAGAATGCCATGTTCCTTTAATTTCAGGTTTCTGCAGATAATAATCACTGGAATATACAAGAGGAGATACTGCAGCATCTTCCATCATGATTTTTTCTGCTTTATGAAGCTTATCAAAATGCTCCGTTCTATCAGCTGTAGTTCTTGCCTCAGTCAGGAGTTTATCTACTTCTGCATTGGAGTATTTTCCATCATTGTTTCCGCTCTCAGTTGAGAACAGATTCAACATGTTGGAAGGATCATCGTAATCATAAACCCATCCTCCACGGCAGATCTGGAAATCACCTGCGCGGCGGGTTGGTGTGAATGTAGACCATTCAACAATCTTGATATCCATTCTGATTCCAAGCTCGCTCCAGGCACTCTGTAAGTATTCAGCAACTGCTTTGTTGTAGCCTGCATCATTGGTCATATATTCAATTGCAGGGAATCCTTCCCCGTTAGGATATCCGGCTTCAGTCAACAGGGCTTTTGCTTTATCAAGATCTGCTGCATAATTATCTACGCTGAAATAGTCACCGCCATTATTTGTACGGCTTACCGCTTCAAATGAAGAACCTTCTTTATCATCAGAGATACCAGGTCCTACGAAATTGGAGGCAGGAAGAGCAGTTCCCATCATAAGGGTATTGGCAATATAGTCGCGGTCAATTGCAAGGCTTAATGCACGGCGTACTTTTGCATTGTTGAAGGGTTCCTTCTGGGTATTGAAAATTGTATAGGATGTTGCCATACGTGGTTCTAAATGGAATTCAGCGGAATCTCTAAGGTTTGGAATTTCTTCAGTGGGCACATCGCGAATCATCTGTACCTCACCTGTCCTGTATGCGCTGTATGCGGCATTCTGATCTTCCATAAGAACAAACTTTAAAGTATTTAAAGTAACTCTGTCAGCATTCCAGTAATTTTCATTCTTAGCAAATGTGATGTGAGAACCTGGTACCCACTCGACCATCTTTAACGGACCGTTAGAAATATAGGTTTCCGGAGTAAGGGACCACTGATCGCCTTTCGCTTCCACTACATCTTTTTTCACTGGTGCCATGCTTGCATGAGTAACAATCTTGTCAAAATATGTACAAGGACCAGAAAGCTCAACTACGAATGTTTTTGCATCAGGAGCAGAAACTGCCAGTGCATCAACATTGCCTGCTGCTGCTTCGTCATAACCTTTTACCACAGAAAGCATATCTGCTGCATATGGTGCTGCTGTGGCAGGATCAGCCATACGTTTCCAGGAATATACAAAATCCTCTGCAGTAAAATCAGAACCATCGCTCCATTTTAAGCCGTCTCTTAAATGAAACGTATAAGTAAGTCCGTCATCACTGACATCATAGGATTCTGCCTGACCGGAAACGATGTTGTTGTTCTCATCAAATGTCATAAGAGTCTCAAAGGCATGCATAATGATGTTGGATGCATCAATTGCTGTACTAAGAGCCGGATCAATGGTTTCGGGATCAGATCCTATCTGCACTGCCAGGTCAAGTGGCTCTGTTGAGGTGCCTGCTGCTGTTTCTGTGTTTGCTGCTGCTTCTGTGGTCTTCTCAGTTCCGCTTTGTGCCGCGCCGGACTTTCCGGTACCTCCGCATGCACTTAAAACGAAACCAGAGACAAGAACAGCCGCTAATACGATTGCTGTTTTCTTCATAATACTTCCCTCCGTATTTACGTTCATTCGTCCGTCCTTCAAGGACAGCACGAGTAATAGCATATCACAAAAGGGACGATCATGCAACGAACTTTTTCGCATTAAACTATTGTGTATTAAGGTTATACCGTGATAAAGCATCAAAGAGCCAGACGATTGATACCTATCTTTCGTCTGGCTCACAAAGACATTATTATCAATATATCTTATCGGTAGGAGGTCTGTACTGCCTTTATTAATACCTTAGGATCTTTCACATATGGTGTAACCGGACAGATCTTTTTATCAATCCCCATCAATGTGTAGACTGCTATTCTTGCAGCGCGGACCGAATACTCTTCTGTAAATACCATATCCTCCGGAATCTCAACAAACTGACTGATCATTGCAAAGTTGGTTGAGCCTGCAGGTACCACTTCCGGACGGTCAACCATCTTACGTGGCTGGAACTGTGCATCTACATAAGGCATCATGCATGGGATTACATTTACCACATCTGCCATTATCTCCTCCTTGCGGTCTTCCATGTGAAGGTGGCACAGAAGCTCTGTAAGAAGTTCCTCACCTGTACAGTCTTTCATTGGTTTCTTAATATAATCTCCTATTTTATAGGTGTATAAGCCATAGCCCCAGAATATGGTCTGATCCATGGGCTGATTAGGGAAGTGAGGCTGCGCTGCAACAACAATGCTCATTAACCAGTTAGAGTCCTTAAAAGTCATTAAAGCTCCGCTTCCCGGAACGTTGCCGGAATAATCCTCAATAAGCTTTAAAAGCTTGTTTCCTTTGCTGGTTACGGTAAAGCTCAGCCAGTTCGTTTCATTGGCATCTCCAAAAAATGGATATGGATTTCCAAGTCCCTGCTTTTTCACTGCCACTTTGCTCCACAATTCCCCGGATATCGGCCGTAATACAGGCGCTGGGGCTGGCGTATGAAGATCACCTAATGTAGCACTGTCTGTCATACATGCATTGGTCATAATGCAGATATCATCATCTTCCAGTTCCAACATACGGGTAACCCCATGATCAGTCAGATGAAGAACTTTAGCGGTAATCTCATCTCCTTCTGCAAAGTCAATGTCGGTTACTGTACAGTTCTCTGCAAAAACAACCCCTTCTTTTCTTAAATATGTCTCAAGCGGGCGTATTACACTGTCATATTGATTGAGTGGAGTCCTTGTAACGCCTTCCAATGTATTAATACGGGAGAACTCCAATATCATCCTGCGCATATAACGGCGGAATTCAAATAGGCTGCTCCATTTTTGGAATGCAAAGGTAGTCTGCCACATATACCAAAAGTTGGTGGTAAAAAAGTGGGGCGTATCTGCAAACCACTCTTCAATGGTCATATCATCAAGCTTTTCCTCCGGTGTATTCATTAATTTCAGTAAAGCCATACGTTCTTTCTGATTAAATCCCATGCTTTTCACATCAAGTATGGTTCCATCCTTGTCAATCAGTCTTGCCTTGGCTGAGGTAGGATGCGAATGATCAAAATCCAAGATTTCTTCTGTTACACTTCTTCCTGGTTTACTTAAAGAGGGAATGGATCGAAACAGCTCCCAGAAGTTTTCATAGGTCTCTTCATTGAGCATGCGTCCTCCCCTGCAGACAAATCCCTTCTCAGGAGTTCCGATACCGTCATTGCTTCCCCCAAAGATGGGCATCCCCTCAAAAATGGTGATCTGATTACCGGGCATCTTGCAGTCTCTGATCAGATAGGCCGCTCCCGCAAGGCTGCCAAGACCGCCTCCTACAAAATAAGCCTTTCCTTTTGGAATAACGGAATCGTTTTTGGAATTCATCCGCTTTGCCTTTTTTGAATTCCCCGTACGTTCATACAGTGTCTTGGCAGCCACACCTGCTGCCGTAGCCGCCGCCCCCAGTGCCAGCAATTTCATCATGTTACTTTTCTCCATTTTTTTTAACATAAGCCACACTCCAATCTCTTTTAAAATCAATTGATAAACTTATATTATCATATAACATTTTTACCGTCACCATACATGCTTTTATTCCTGTATAAAAAAACGACACCCGCAAAATGGTGTCGAAAAACCAGACAATTCTTCTATATTGTCTATCGTAATTTTTTATATATTCTTTTACAATGAAAATAATGAATAAGGAGGACTATCCATGTCGGGAACGTTACACAACCATATACGGGAAAGCGTTTTAAAAACAGCACTTTTTCATCAACTTAAAAATGGTCAGAAAGCACCAGAACGGACTGCCCGTAACTTAAGGGAACTGTTACAAAAGTTCAGCCCCGCCTCCAGTGAACTTTTTACTTACGAAGAACTGCTTATCATGATAAAAAATTGTTCCAGAGACGATTGCCTGAATAAGATTATTCAGAAACTGGCTTAAAGCTCCGCCTGGCTGCGAATATATCCGATCCGCTCCGTAGCCCTGGCGAGGCTTTTCAACCGTTTTGAGACTTCTTTCGGCTCCATCTTCATTCCTTCTTTTACCCAGTCCATGATTACTCCGCAAAGTCCATAGGCATAAAATCCGGCATCAAAATCCCGTTCTTCAAAGGTCAGTTTTCCCTTTTCATCAAGTAACTCAATTGCTTCAGAAAATAACGCTTTCGTCATCTCATACAAATAACTCTCAAAGGTATGTTCCTGCTCTTTTATGGTATTTACGTAAAAGTTTTTTTCCTGTTTCATATTACTCAATAGCTCATGAATTTTCTCATTCCAGTTATCAAGGCTGATATCATCTGCAATTGCAGCAAAATTTTCATTATAATAAATCCAGCTTAATAGTTCATACTTATCCTGATAGTGATAATAAAAGGTCTGCCGGTTCAGACCACATACTGCCGTAATATCTGATATGGATATCTTATCAAATGGTTTCTCTTTGCACACCTGCTTCAATGCTTCTGCAATTGCACGTTTTGTAATAAGCGAATCCGACATAGGCCCTCCTGTTATACTATTCCTTTATATTTGTAAAATAATTGGCAAGTGCCGCAAACTGCTCTAAATTCAGTGCTTCTCCTCTCACAGACGGGGAAAGACCCAAGCTTTCAATTGCCGATATAATCTGTTCTTTGGAATACGGAACCTCAGGAGAATTATTCAAACCATTTTGAAGTGTTTTTCTTCTCTGGTTAAAGGATGCACGGATCAGGCGAAACATCAGTCCCGGATCCTGTGCAGTGACAGGGGGATTTTTATGCCTGGTCAGGCGGATTACCGCTGAACCCACGTTGGGGCGGGGCATAAAGCAGTTGGGGGGAACATTGGCTACAATATACGGCTCTGCATAATATTGAACAGCCAGTGAAAGGGCGCCGTAATCCTTGGAACCTGGTCCTACCTGCATACGGTCTGCCACTTCCTTCTGCACCATGACTGTAATATTATCAATGGGTACCTGACCTTCAAAAAGTCCCATAATAATGGGTGTGGTAATATAATAAGGGAGATTTGCCACTACCTTTATGGGTCGTCCACCGTTAAATTTCTGAGTCAGCTCATTGATGTCAGTCTTTAAAATATCTGCATGGATTACAGTTACATTATCGTAATCAGCCAGGGTTTCCTTTAGAATTGGTATTAAGTTTGAATCGATCTCTACTGCGACCACATGGCCTGCTGCTTCTGCCAGATACTGAGTCATCGTACCGATTCCAGGACCGATCTCCAAAACGCAGTCTTCCTTAGTTACACCTGCTGCCAGAATGATTTTCTCAAGTACGTGCGTATCAATTAAAAAATTCTGTCCGAACTTCTTTTGAAATGCGAACTCATATTTTTTGATGATCTGGATTGTATTTTGAGGGTTGCCTAATTTATTTTGCATACACATTTTCCTATCGTTTTTTATTAATCAATGGTATCTTATTATAAACAAAAAGTCAATAAATATAAGACGGG
>SVDS01000014.1:0-38501 GCA_015057715.1 Paenibacillaceae bacterium | reverse complement strand
CATACACATTTTCCTATCGTTTTTTATTAATCAATGGTATCTTATTATAAACAAAAAGTCAATAAATATAAGACGGGTCCGAAGCCCGGATACCCGCCACTAAATATGATATTTGGAAAAGCTAAAACTGTAAATCATATTGATTAACATATTCACTTTTCAGAATTGACATGACTATCAGTGATTCATAACTGCCATGATATAGAATACATTCTCTTAGTACTCCTTCTTCAACAAAGCCTTCTGACTTGTATAGTCTTTGTGCTTTCTGGTTTTTATATCTCACATCTAGCCATAATCTATGTGCGTTTAACTGCTCAAAGGCAATTTTTTTTACTAATTTCAGAGTTTCTCTTCCAAAGCCGTGACCTTTATCTGATATAACAATTCTCCGAAATTCAATGTTGTGATTTGGATTTGTAATACCAGCTAAAATTACATATCCGATCAGCTTATTGGTGGATCTTTCTTCTATTGATAAATGCAAGATGTCTTCCTGAGACAAGGAAACTCTATGTTCCTCTTTTGTCCACTGTCCCACATACTGAGCATTATCAGGCTGATGTTCCCATTCAACCACAAACCCTAAATCGCTTTCCTGAGTATTTTTCAATATCATGATATCGGTTTTTTCATTGATTTCTTTCACATAAACTCCTTACCAACTCTCTGTCTTTTCTACAGATGATAAAGCTTTTTAGCATTCTGGTTGGTAACTTCTACAACCTCATCCCTGGAAATTCCTTTTATGGCGCTAATCTCATCAATAACATAAGAAAGATTCAGGGAAGAATTGCGCTTTCCCCGATTGGGAACAGGGGCCAGGTATGGACAGTCTGTCTCAAGCACCAGCTGATCCAAAGGCATATATTCCACTACTTCTTTCAGCTTTCTGGCATTTTTAAAGGTCAGGACACCGCCAATTCCCAAATAAAAGCCCATATTCAGATATTCCCTCGCCATCTCTTTTCCATAGGAAAAACAGTGAATCACACCGCCCACATCTTGGGATTGCTCCGCCTTCATGATATCAAGGGTATCTTTCGCCGCATCACGGCTGTGAATAATAACCGGAAGCTTTACTTCCTTAGCCAGATTCAGTTGTCGCACAAACCAGGTCTTCTGTGTTTCATGATCCGGTTCATCCCAGTAATAATCAAGGCCTATTTCTCCAATAGCCACTATTTTACTACGGCTGGAATTTTCTTTCAGCCAGTTTAACTTCCCATCATTTAACTCACCAGTCTCATTGGGGTGAACACCGATTGCCCCGTATATAAACGAATACTTCTCTGTGAGTTTAATGGTATTCTCTGATGTCTTTATGCTGGCTCCAACATTGGTAACCGCTTCTATGCCATGAGACTGCAGACTTACAAGCAGCTCTTCTCTGTCTTCATTAAATGCTTCATCATCGTAATGAGCGTGTGTATCAAAAATCATAGATATCTCCTTTAAAACGTTTGTCAGCCTGTAATCAATAACCGAACAATATAAAGCAGGATTAAATGAAGAGGATAAAACCCGTAAAATAAATATTTTAAATTCCTCTCACCTTTTTTTCCATTATAAAAGTGTATGGGCAAAAGAGCAAATATTCCTGCTCCAAAACAGCTTGCGCTGATTAATGCAGCCATAATTCCTGCAAATATAGTCTGAAGTTTTTTATTATTTCGAAATATATATATAATCAGTATCAGTACAATCCCGTCTAAGTTGTAATCTGATTTCAGCAGTATGGATACGCCGCATCCAACTCCGATTGCCAGAAACTGCCGAAGGGGATCACCCATGGCCTTCTGGTACCACTCAAGCACCCACAGACCAATAAAAAGGGTGAAGAATACATTCTGATACCCAGGGTGAAACCAGCTGTTGAAAATTGCAAGGTCAAACGGTATTTCTGAAATCAAGGCAAATGCCAAAAGCCTGATTCCGTATTTTCTAACATCTTTGGTATGAAGAAACCCCTCTACCAGCAAAAAGCAGAAAATCGGAAAGGATATTCTTCCAATGGTTCTGAGAACAAAATCAATGGTACTCCACTTTACGCCTTCTGGCGTAGCCAGGATTGTCTGCATCAGTAAAGGGTCCTGATACTTCAATATCCCATTTTCAATTACAACCGCACCAATATGGTCAATCAGCATGGTTACGATCGCAATAATCTTTAAGGTATTTCCCGAAATTCCTTTCTTATGGAAAGCAGTGGATTCTGTCATCAAGTCCTCCTCTTAAACGATAAGACCGGATTATAAAAATCCGGCCTCATTATCATCTTTTCCTGTTCTTAAAACAGATTTTTATTAGCAGATCTCCGCTCCTGATGGCATTGCCTTTTCCGGAACCATAAGAGATAAATTGCCCTGTGCATCTTCGGCACATAAAAGCATGCCTTCGGATAAAACACCAGCCAGCTTCGCTGGTTTTAAGTTTACCACAACCATAACCTTTTTACCAACCATTTCTTCTGGTGAGTAATGGGCCTTAATACCGCTGACAATCTGTTTTACCTGACTACCTATTTTGACTTTGGAACATAAGAGTTTTTTCGATTTCGCTACTGCTTCGCAGGCAATGATCTCACCCACCTGGAACTGCAGCTTTGCAAAATCTTCATATTCGATTTCTGCTTTTGCTTCTATATCAATTCCGTCATCTTCCTGTGTTTCTTTCTCCTCTGTGGCACCTTCTGCAGCTGTATGCATAGCTTCCACTTTCTCCATCACTTCCTTCATATCCATACGGGCAAATAAAATCTCTGGCTTGTCAGTCACTTTATTGCCAGATGGGTATAAACCAAATTCATTCATCTGGGGCAGCTCTCTTTTTGTTGTATTAAGCTGAGTAAGAATTTTAGCAGAGGTCTCTGGCATAAAAGAAGCCAAAAGAGATGCTCCAATGGTAATTGCTTCTGTCAGGTTATAAAGAACCGTTTCCAGACGGGCTTTTGAAGCCTCATCCTTTGCAAGAGTCCATGGTGCTGTTTCATCAATGTATTTATTACTTCTTCTGAAAATATTAAAAATAGAAGTAATTGCATCTGCGACACGGAGTTTTTCCATCTTCTCGCTGACCTTTTTCACCTCTTCAAGCACTACTGCTTTTAAATCCTTGTCAAACTCATCTGTGACACCGCCATCTCTTACCACACCTTCGAAATATTTATTGGACATGGAAATGGTACGGTTTACAAGGTTTCCAAGAATATTAGCAAGATCAGAATTCATGCGCTCTACCATCAGCTCCCAGGAAATGATTCCATCATTATCAAAAGGCATTTCATGAAGAACGAAATAACGAACTGCATCCACTCCGAAGAAATCTACCAGTGTATCTGCATAAAGAACGTTACCTTTTGATTTACTCATCTTTCCGTCGCCCTGCAGCAGCCATGGATGACCAAATACCTGTTTTGGAAGGGGTACATTCAGTGCCATTAAGAAAATTGGCCAGTAAATAGTATGGAAGCGGATTATATCCTTACCAATCAGATGAAGATCTGCAGGCCAGAGTTTTGAAAACTGCTCACTGTTAGTTCCATCGCAGTCATATCCAATTCCTGTAATATAATTTGTCAAAGCATCCAGCCATACATAAGTAACATGTCTAGGATCAAATGTTACCGGGATTCCCCATGTAAATGTGGTTCTGGACACGCATAAATCCTGAAGTCCCGGAAGAAGGAAGTTGTTCATCATCTCATTCTTTCTTGATACCGGCTGAATAAAATCAGGATTTTCATTAATATGCTGGATCAGACGATCTGCATACTTGCTCATACGGAAGAAATAAGCCTCTTCCTTTGCCGGTTTTACTTCACGTCCGCAATCCGGACATTTTCCGTCTACCAGCTGGGACTCAGTAAAGAAGGATTCACATGGAGTGCAGTATAAACCTTCATAATATCCCTTATAGATATCACCCTGATCGTAAAGTTTTTTGAATATTTTCTGAACCTGTGCTTCATGATCCGGATCCGTAGTACGAATAAACTTGTCATAGGAGGTATTCATCAGATCCCAGATAGTTTTAATCTGACCAGCAGCCTGATCTACAAATTCCTTGGGAGTTATGCCTGCTGCTGCAGCTTTCTCCTCAATCTTTTGTCCGTGTTCATCCGTTCCTGTCTGAAAAAAAACATCGTATCCTTCTTCTCTTTTAAACCTTGCTATGGCATCAGCTAAAACAGCCTCATAGGTGTTGCCGATGTGAGGCTTACCGGATGCGTATGCAATGGCTGTGGTGATATAATATGGCTTTTTGTTTGAATCTTTACACATAATCTTTTCCTCCAGAAATATAATGAGATGCAGGGTGAATCATTTCCCAACAAAGAAAAACCCGTCTTAAAAAATCCACATAGGAAATTTAAAGACGGGGTACTATCCCGTGATACCACTTTAATTTATCCATGCCTTACGACACAGACCTCACCGGCTGCGTTCTAATCAAAAGCTTTCCAGAATGATGCTTTTGGTATATAATAACAGTCTGACACGATAACGGGTGTGACCGTCGAAATTTAAAGGCTTACAAGCCAATTCAACTTCGCTGCTCCAAGGCCATGTTGGGAAATACGCTCAGGCTTCCTTTTCAGCTACCGGAATTCTCTGTACATGAGGCGGGTTTCTTACTCTTCTTTTCTCAGCATTCTCAAATGAATCAATTGTCAGTAACCCTAGTGTAATAGTTTCATTCCCGTTTGTCAAGCAGGTAAGTTTCAGGATCTGACCTTTTGTCATTACTTTTTTCTTATAAACATATAAATAATATTAGTGAATTGTGGAGGATCTTAATATGAAAAACATGATCATCAGGCAGGGACGCCGTATCCTTTCCATTGTCTTGGCGGCCTCTCTGTTTTGCGCCTGTACACCACCTCCAAGACAGACGGGAACGCCTTCCAATGCCCAATACGAAAAATACCATGCCCAGGATATATCCATGCAGAAAGCATTCGATCAGTTTACTGCAGACTTATTCCGGGATGAAATCAGCGATTCCGGCATCAGTTTTCATTTCAGTATTGCCGATCCTGCTTCCAGAGGAATTAATACGGTTCCTCTGACTCTTGGAGATTTCTCTCTGGATAAGATGAAGCAGGGTACAAAAGACCTTCAGGAGGTTAAGAAAAAGCTGGAAAGCTTTAACCCCCGGAAGCTGACTGCCGACCAGAGGCTTACATATCAGATTCTGTATTCCTACGTTAATACCGAATTAAGTTCTGATGGAATGGAACTCTACGCCCAGCCGCTGACCACCACCATAGGAATTCAGGCCCAGCTTCCTGTTCTCTTTGCCGAGTATACGTTCAACAATAAAGCGGATGTAGACCATTATCTATCATTGCTGTCTTCCATTGACGAGTATTACGGGCAGATAATGGAATTCGAAAAGAAGAAATCAGAGGAAGGACTTTTTATGTCAGATGCTGCAGCTGACCATGTTTTAAAATCCTGTGAAGCTTATTTAATACAACCGGATCACAGCTTCCTAGCAGAAACATTCAATACAAGAATTGATTCCCTGACAGACTTAACTGATGAGGAGAAAGCAGAATATAAGAAGCAGAATATTAAAGTTCTGGAAGAACATTTTGTTCCTGCCTATAAGAATTTAATAAGCGGTATTACTGCTTTAATGGGAACCGGAACCAATGACAAAGGTCTTTCCTGGTATCCCGACGGAAAAAAATACTTTGAGTATCTGGTTCATTCCAATACCGGTACCTCCTATGATTCAGTTAAAAGCCTGAAAAAAGCCATTGAAAAACAGATGAATAGTGATATCAGGGCATTGGGACAGATTACGAAAGATCATCCGGAAGTGATTGACTCTCTGGACCACTACTCCTTTAAGTATACAAAACCCGAAGAAATCCTGGAATCTTTAAAATCTCAGATTACTAAAGATTTTCCGGAGCTTCCACCATGCAACTACACAGTTAAGTATGTGCCAAGTGCTTTGGAATCCTCTTTAAGCCCTGCCTTTTATCTGGTGCCCCCTTTGGACCAGTACCAGAATAATGTTATTTACATTAACAACAACCCGCGTTTTCAAAATGATGACCTTTATACTACCCTGGCTCACGAAGGATATCCGGGACATTTATATCAGAACGTATACTTCCTAAGCAAAAAACCAAATGATTTAAGGAGCATCCTTTCATTTTCAAGCTATTCCGAAGGATGGGCTACCTATGTGGAATATTATTCCTATACATTAGACAACGGGCTGGACCCAGAACTTGGCAAGCTTCTGGCACATAATACAGCCATTACGCTGGGAATTTATGCTTACCTTGATATCTGTGTCAATTATGAAGGCTGGGATAAGGAAGCTACCGCTAAATATCTTGGAACCTTTTATAACGTGGAAAATACCGATATCGCAGATTCCATCTATAATAGTCTGGTGGAAAATCCAACCAACTATATGGAGTATTACGTAGGCTATCTGGAAATCATGGAAATGCGGAACACGGCGGAGAGAGTCTTAAAGGATGACTTTAACTTAAAAGACTTTCATACTTTCTTGCTTGATGTGGGGCCAGCTCCATTTTCAGTAATTCAGCCTGCTTTCCGCAACTGGCTGGCAAAACAGCTTAGAAGTTGACATTAAAATAAAACAGGCAAAAGCCATAAAATCCATTGGCTTTTGCCTGTTTTTTATTTTATTTCCTTATAATTCTTTACATATTCCAGATAATCATTGTCGCCCAGTTTGATAGATTTGCTGGAATAATTTTTGCCGTTCACCAGAAGTTTTAATTTATCCAGTTCAAAGTTCTCTACAAAGGTGTTGCCAATGGCTGTAATGGTAAGTCTGTCATCACCAGAACCGCTTTGTGGAACTGCAGATAAATCCAACGTACCAATTCCATCAGCTGAATCATATTTCAGAACCTTTGTACCATCCTCTAATACGCCGTATTCTATGAGTTTGCTTACAATTGCATCCGCAGTCAGCTTGTCCACTGCATCCATCGCCTGATTTAAACCTGTCTTATTTTCATTCTTACTGTATACAGAAATAATCTCCATGGGTTCTGCATTAGGGTCAGGAACTTTATCACTGGCGCCTCCTGTTGATGCCATTACCTGTGGATCAGGTGCTGTTGTCTCCATCTTTGGCTGGGTTGGTGTACAGGCAGCCAGGGATACCATCAGCATAGCGCTCACTAAATATAAAATAATTTTTTTCATAAATGCGTATTGCCTCCTTTAATTCTGTTAAAGACTTCGAAACCACTTATTCAGTTTGGTCAGAACTTTGATTAAAACTTCTACCTCATTCTCGCTTAGCCCTTCTATCATTCCGGCTATCATCTCCCGATGAAATGTAGCATGATGTTCATAGGCTTGTTTTCCTTTATCTGAAAGAGAAATATAAACAACGCGCCGGTCTTCTTCTCCCCTTTGGCGGGTAACATAACCTTTTTTTACAAGACTGTTCATGGCTATGGTCAATGTCCCCACTGTGACAGACAATTCTCTGGCTATTGCGGACATATTCTTAGGTTCTCCGACTCCGATCGCCTCAATCACATGCATATCATTATTGGTGATATTATTAAATTCCTGTGTAATGATAGCCTGCTGTTCGATATCCATTACGTCTCGAAACAGCCTTACCAGTACTTCGTTAAGAGTTCCGTAAGTATCCACGTTTATCCCCTTCAAATCTATATGACAATAAAAGCTTCTTCGTAATTATACATGATTATGTATACGAAGACAACCACCTGAATTCTTATGAAATTCTTAAATCAAAATGATTAATTTCCTTTTATACCAAAAACCGGCTTAAAAATACACTGGCTGCAATACCAGCAACAGTTGCTGTTAAGGCTCCCCCAAGAGTATATCTGGTTTTTCTGATTTTAACAGTACCAAAATAAACACTGAGGCAGTAAAATAATGTCTCAGTACAACTCATTAATACAGAAGTCATAAATCCAATATAAGAATCGGTACCATATTTTTTAAAGATATCCAAAACAAGCCCGATGGCCGCCGAATTGGAGACCAGCCGAACTAAAATAACCGGCACAACTGGTGCCGGAAGAAATAAATAAGATGCGGGTTTTGTAAGCAGCTTTGCCAGAAAATCCAAAAACCCGGATGCTCTAAGTACTCCTACCGCTGTCATCAGGCCAATCAGTGTAGGCATAATGCCCGCAACCGTTTTCATGCCATCTTTTGCGCCGTTTAAAAAATCATCAAACACCGGACGCTTTGATAAAATGCCAAATCCAACAATATAAAAAATGATCAGCGGAACCGCAGCCTCAGAGAGAAATAATAAAAATCCCATAGTTTTACTCACTATCCGTTAATTATTATAATCTATTCCGACTGCTTCCGTTTCATTCTTTGCATTTATTTCAAAATCCTGCTCTCAAAAATAAAGACAATCTTTTGAAAGAAGTGAATGACGATATTATAGTAATGCAGTATTTTCAGCTGCTTTCTTACAATCGTCTTGGATCCCCTTTTATTAAACTCTGCCATAATCTTTTGGAATTCATCTGGCGGAGGCGCAGGCACAGACGGTGTTAATTCCGGGTGTTTCTGCATATAATCAAGCAAACGGGCTTCCAGATTTTCTCTTGAATTATGATTTGTATGAAACAAATAAAAGATGGAACACTTATTGATGAAATCTTTCTTCTGCTCCACGTCTATACCTCTTTATGTTTGGTTATCCTTTGGTTCTCATACGCTTTGGGGTTGACTTTTTACCACTAACGTTTACTATAATAGTATATCGAATTTGGGAGGCAGCTTTTCTATGAAAAAAATAATATTAACTGGCGGCGGTACTGCCGGTCATGTTACCCCGAACCTGGCTTTGATTCCTTCACTTAAAGAAAAAAACTACGAGATTCGTTACATCGGTTCCTATCAGGGAATTGAACGAAAATTGATCGAGAATGCTCAGATCCCATATAGCGGTATCTCAACAGGTAAATTCCGAAGATATTTTGACATCAAAAACTTTACGGATCCTTTCCGTGTAATAAAGGGATTTGGAGAAGCGCTTAAACTGATTAAAAGCTACAAACCTGATATCGTATTTTCCAAAGGCGGCTTTGTTGCCGTTCCTGTAGTGTTAGCTGCAAAGCATTTAAAAATACCGGTAATCATACATGAATCAGACATGACTCCCGGCCTTGCCAACCGGATCTGCATTCCGGCAGCAACCCGTGTCTGCTGTAATTTTCCGGAAACACTCAGCTATCTACCGAAAAATAAGGCAATACTAACCGGTTCCCCCATTCGGAAAGAACTCTTAGAGGGCGACCGGATGACCGGATTAAAGTATGCCAGGCTAAGCGATAATAAGCCCGTTATACTGATCATCGGAGGCAGCCTTGGTTCTGTAACCGTCAACAACGCTATAAGGGGCATCCTTCCAAAACTATTAAACAATTACCAGATCATACATATCTGCGGAAAGGGCAATCTGGATGAAAGCCTTGCTGGTGTCCATGGATATGTACAGTACGAATATGTAGATGCCCCTTTGAAACATCTTTTTGCTGCTGCTGACTTAATGATTTCCAGAGCTGGTGCCAACGCAATCTGTGAAATACTGGCACTGAGAAAACTTAATATTCTGATTCCCCTTTCCGCTGCTGCCAGCAGAGGTGATCAGATTTTAAATGCCAAATCTTTTTCAAAACAGGGATTCAGTTATCTTCTGGAAGAAGAAAGCTTAAATGGAGACACCTTACTGCAGGCCATTACAGATACCTTTGCTAACCGTCAGACCTATCTTTCAAAAATGGAAAGCAGTGAACTTCATGATGCTGTTAATACAATTATAGAAATGATAGAGAACCTGGTTACCAAAAATTAATCAGTATTATAATTTGGACCGAGTATATTCTTTAAGCAGACTCTTGTCCGATAGATCCGGGAACGGCACACCGTTCCCGGAATTTCTAGCTTCTCACAGATCTCCGGAATCGTCAGCTGTTCCAGAAAATATAGTACAGCCATCTCCTTCCACTCATCTCTCATATTGGAAATCTCACTGGTGATTTTTAAAACAGACTCTTCCCCAAGAACTACCTCAAGAGGATCCGTTACCACATACCTTGCGAGCATCGCCATCTCGTTTGAGGCATCTTCCTCATCAAGACTTACTTTCTCATAATGACCATTTTTGCGAAGAGAGTCTATGCATTTGCGTTTTAATATTTTGATCAACATGCTTTTTTTCCGCGTGTCTGACCAGGTTAATGAATAATTCTCAAAATAAGAAATAAATGTCTCCTGTACCACATCATCAAGTTCCAGATCCGGTACATTCAGTGTTTTAGCTATTCGTCGCAACAGCCCCTGATATTTACCATATATGGACTGCAGCAGCAGATTTTCATCTTCATGTATGCTCATATCATATGCCCCTCTGATTACAGGGCGCTCCTGATGGCGGCTCCTGTCTGTGCTAGTTCTTCCGGACTTACCTTACCCGGCAACCAAGAAACCATAACAGGGCCTTCCTCGTAACGGGGAATCAAATGCACGTGAAAATGAAAAACCGTCTGGCCCGCCTCTTTTCCATTATTCTGCACTACATTGAACCCGGAGCATCCCAGCGCCTTTTTCATGGCGACTCCTATTTTTGCTGCCAATGGAAGGACCTTTGCTGCCGTTTCTTCATCCAGATCACAGATATCTCTGTAATGCTGCTTGGGAAGAATCAGGGCATGCCCTTTGGAAGCTGGTCCTAAATCCAAAATTACACGAAACATGTCATCCTCATAAATTGTCTCAGAGGGAATACCCCCATTTGCAATTTTACAGAAAATGCAGTCATCTTCTCTCACACACTCACCTCCTTCCAGCATTTTTTCCATAACTACCGGCTGCGACCGTTCCTGGGTCTGCGATATAACACAACTCCCATTATAATGCCTATTATAAGACCTCCAATATGGGCAGCGTTGTCAACACCTGTGCTGGTAAAGCCAAAATAAAGAGAGCATAAAATTACCACAACCAACTGGCGGGTGCTTAGGTCTTCCAATTGCCCACGATTAACTGCTACGGCATATAAAAGACCGCCGATTACTCCGAAAATGGCACCGGAAGCGCCAGCGGAAACCACATTTCTATATCCGGACAGATTTATAATCATGGAAGCAACATTCGCTCCCACACCACAGATCAAATAAAAAAACAGGTATTTAATATGACCCAGTGCACGTTCCAGATTATCTCCCAGAATGAACAGAATCAGCATGTTGTTCATAATATGATTTATTCCAAAATGCATGAATGTGGAAGTAATTAACCTGTAATACTCCCCTCTTTCAATAACCAGCGGCGCATACATAGCCCCATGGGAAACCATAAACTGGGTATCCTCGGTAGATCCATTCATCTCCAGGTATAGAAAATAAATGACATTCACCGCAATGAGACCAATATTTACAAAGGCCTTCTTGCGCCTGCTAAATTCATCCATTGAAGCGCTCCTTCTGAACTATAATATGCTTATTTTATCATAAACTGACAGATTATGTAAATATAAACGCAAAATTTGCGATAAAAATTTCATCTCCTGTGTTTAATAAAACTGTTTCATTTGTTTCCAGAAGCCGACCGTTGACATATGTGCCATTGGTAGAGTTTAAATCACTGATACAGTAATCATTTCCTTCCTTTTCTATTTTCGCATGAATCCGGCTGATTGCTTCTCCATTCAGAACATAATCCACCAATCCATCCTGCTTGCCTATGAGATAGGGAGTATATGTAATTATTATATCTGAAATTCCGGGACTTGCAGATTTAAAAACCTTTACTTGCGTATCTTTTTGACTATTAGTAAGAAGTACTGTCTGTAAGTGTTCTTCTACTGCTGCTGATTTTAGCGGAACTGACGGTTCCTCCTTACTCTCATAAAAAGCAGTTTGCCACTCTTCCTGTTCGCTGTCATAACCCCGGTCTTTTGCGGGGCTGTCTTCCTCAGGGTGCTGGTATTGAATTTTGCCTGTTAATTTGAATCCAAATAAAACGGACAATATTCCTGCTGCCATCACCAGATACCAGTATCTTAATATTCCCCTGTAACCAGATATACTCCACAACACAGCTGAAAAACCAGTAACAACTACAGACGATATAATAAGCGGTCTCCACAAACCAAATCCGGTAGTTTTGGTTTGTACAGGACTTGAAAATTCCTCAATGATCTGTATCTCCTCTTTTTCTGTACTTGTAAATCCGGATTGAGGCTCACATTCCTTCTTTTCCTGGTTTGCCTCCAACTTATCATTGTGGAGGCAAACCAGTTCCGCCAAAGCATCCATACCGTAATTGTCCTTTACACTCTCCTGATATAACGCATAAGCCATAACCACGCATTCTTTATCCTGATGATTAATCTTTCCCAAAAGATAACGAAGTAATTCGCTCATCTCCTCTGAGAACTTCCTGTCTCTTCCAGGTATCAGACAGAGAGACACAAAAAACTGTTCTGGCTCTATATAGATGAATTCCGGCTGTAGAAGTATCTGATCTTCTTTAAGGAGATATGCAGGAAGACGGTTAAGAATCTGGGCTATCCCGGTAATTAAATTTATAAGTTCCTGTTTATTTATGCTGTGAAACTCTAAAATTCGGCTTAAGGGCTGTTTTGAAGTGATTTCATAATAGAAGTATTTACGATTATCAATCTGCTTTAATTGGAATTTCAGCAAACCATTTATCTGATTTTCTTTGAGCATGTTTTCCTCATATCCCTGCATCTGGGCATTATCCTGCTCTATAATCAAATAATTATGCTTCATCTCCCGTCTATATGTAACATTCATATTATTCCTCCTGACTGATCAGTGTCAGCTTTCTTAGAAAATTTTCAGGATCAAATACTTGTTGTTCCAGTTCAAGCTTCCATCTGCCCCCCGCTCCTGTGCCCTTAATCCGCTTTCCTGTAAGCAAATTCCCGGACAAGTTTAACTCAAATTGATATTCCTTCCATGAAAATGGGGTTCCAGCTCTGTGAACTGCCCAATTTGCAGCATCACCAGGCGACTCTGTTTCATTGTGCCTTAATCTCTGCACTGATTCAGCAAGCGCCATAGCCCCTGCCACCTCATCTCTCAGGCGATACGCAGACTGAATGGATATCATAAGAAAGAATAATATGACAGCCATAACAAAAGCGGCTTCTACCGTATAACTTCCGTTTAAGCGCTTATTCATCTCATCACCATGATTAGCCAGACCGGAACCAGAAACGGAATAAACGGGATTCTCTCTTTTCCAACATCAATTCCTTTTACCCTGTTTAACAGAAAGAACAGACCGCAGAAAATACCGCTCAGACTTAAGCCATAGAAAAATAATATCAGATTGGACTGTGCAGGCAAAAACAAGCCGCTTATTATAAAGAAACAGCCATCCCCAGTGCCCACCGATTCCTTTGATAATTTACTTAACGTTAATAAAGCAAGACCAACCAGACAGCCAGTAAACTTAAAACAATTATCTCTCTGTAATAAACTCAAAGCGAGTCCTGCGGCACCCCCGCTTAAAAGGAGCCAGATACTGATACTTTTCTTTCTCCCATCTTCCCAGGCTGCTACCAGAAGAAACATACCAAAAACAATAAAATTTAATTGTTCAACCATCATTGCCTCCTTACTGAGAACAATAAGAACAAGCACCTAAATGAATCACTTCTGATATAGGAACAAGTCTCACATATGCCGTAATTGCGCTGCATTCTCTACTGATGTGGAATTTTTCACCTGACGGCATGATATACACAATACTGCCTTCTTTTGCCAGACTGCTGCATCTGCTGCAGAGTTTATATTTGCCTCCGCCAGTATTTCGAATACTCTCCAAGTCTGTTTCATTCACTGCCCTTATATGATTGAATAAATAATGACAGGTCCTTTCTTTGTGATATCTGGTGCTGTCTCTTCCTACATAAACCATTTCTTCTGTATTGCCGGTTTCATCCTCATAGAACAGTGTATTTCCAATCCACACTCTCCTGAAACACCGGGCGGACATTGGAACACTTTTCAGCCCTAAAACAGGAAATGGAAGGCGGATCCGATAATCCATAATCAAATCAATGGTTTCTTTATCTTTTAAAACAGAGGATCTTAAAAAAGATACAGAATGGGCATCTCGGTATACTTCATACTTTCCCATTTTCATTCTTGCATATAGCAGAATACTCTGTTCTGTTATTTCCTCCAGAAAACCATCCGGCAGCTCATTTAATCCCGCCGCACTTAAATCTTCGCCTCTCTTTAACTCTTTTAAAGCTGATACATACTGACTTAACTCTTCTCCTGTAATCTCAAGCGCAGTCTGAACTTTTCTTCCGTCATTTAAAAGTTTCATTGGTGTCATCAGTATTACAATTGCAAACAGAAAAAGCGGAAGCGCCATAGCTGCTTCAATTGTCAGACTGCCCGGTTTTGATTGAAAGGAAGCGAATAATAATACCCTTTTTGCAGAGATATTTTTTCTTATCAAGGGGAAATGTACCTGGAGAGTAACCTTTGCTTTACAAATGATTTTTATTAACTCTCTGAAAAAGGGCATAATTATTCGCCTCCTTATCCTAATATGCTTTTTCCGTCCGCACTTCTATGGGATATGCAGGTTCCAGCACTCCGAAAAAGAAATGCTGCCCACGCCCTTTTCCCTGAATTTCTGCCCCATATACACAGTGAGTCATGCGAAACTCAGTATCGGTTGTCCGTAGATTCATCTGAATGACATCCATAAGCCTGTAATACTGCCGGGTACTATGGGAGAGAAACAGAAGCAATTTTAAATAGCCAGTATAGCTAACACCGTTATTGTCACTTCCTTCACCCTCAAACGAACCACTGCTTCCCGAATCCAACAATTCCTGGAGTGAAAGCCTCCAGTTATCCTTTGATTTAATAAATGCAACCTTTTCTCCCTGTAACAACCGTCTGACATCCATAATGGCTTCTCCCATTGCCCAGATACTCATAACAAAGAAGGCCACCAGTCCCGTAAGAGGGGCAGTTCCTGTCACTCCGGTTATCACACCCGCCAATGCTTCTGCTTCTTTCCTTTTTTCCTGATCCATTAAAATATGTACCAGATTAAGACCTTCCCTTATGGCCAAAACATCTGTTACAGCCTGTGAAAAATTTTTCTCATCGCTATTCATCCCTCCAATTAAATATTCCAGTTCATATTTAACCATCTTATCTTCTTCTGATAAAAAACTGGTAAGAAAACGTCCACAGTATTCCTCAAATAAAATACGGTCTAGCAAACCATCAATTTCTCCCTGTTCCCCTGAATAGATCAGAGATGGAAACGAGTTAAGATCAAGCTGCCCTTTCGATATCTGTGTCCCCTCTGGAAGTACAAGGCTCATAAGACCATCTCGCACAAGACTTTCCACCTTTTCTAAAATCTTTTCTTTTTGAGAATCTTTCACACCATTGGTATAGGAAAGCATAGAAATATGGATTTCACACCAGATATTCCTGACAGAACCCCATAACTCAGATAAATCTGGTCCATCATCATCGTCATCTGAACTGCTTTCCCATTCATCAATTATTTGTCCGACTTCTAACGCCCGGTCTTTTGAACGTTCTATTATGTTCTTAATATTAATAGCCTCTGCGGCAAGCGCTTCGACTTCTTTTCGCCTCTCTCCATCCTGCCTCACATAAGAATCAAACCAATCAGTATCACTGTTTAATGTTATCTGGATTGAATCGCTTAACTGATCCATTTCTTCTGATTTTTTGCTTTTTGTTAGCTGTAATTGATCATATAATTCATCTGCGATACTTCCATAAGATTTTACAAGGGCCGGTATACGATCCGTCTCTTTCTCCAATTCAACCGCTTTTCTTATAAAATCCTGTCCATCGTAATTGCTCAAACATGATTTTGCCTCATTCCAAATGTATTTCTGCCTCTCTAAGGAACTATTAATTTCTTCAATCACATGCTCCAGACGTACTGCATCTTTTGTATGTTCCCCATATGACCTGGAAAGATCTTTTACTACAGCAGCTTCCTTAAGATCAGCAAGCATTGTAACGGCTCCTGCCTCATCTGGTATGTGATCAAAAATTCCAAACTTCATATAATCCAGGATCTCCTGCTTCATATATTTCCCACCGGCATTGGTTATGAGGTCACGATGTAACACATTAGCACCCTCTATATCCACACGATACCAGCCAGAATGCTCCATATATGGTGCTATATACTCCTGCCATTTCTGTTCCAGATCATTCCCGCTTTTATCTTCCAGAAGAAAAATCCGGTACTTATCCCACGCCTCTCTGTGATATCTGCTAAATACAGAATCCATTGCGGAATCCGCGGCAATCTTTAAATACCATCTGGTTCCTGCAGTCCGTGCGGACTCTAAAAGTCCGCACATTAAACTTACAATGCATAAAAGGGTTAAACTTAGAAATACCGTTATATGACCATTGTTGTGCATTAATACACCTCTTTCGACTGCTTATTAATCTCCTCAAAAATTCCATCCAGCAGTTTTTTGATATTGGTTTTAAAAATAATAACAAGACCAATTAAAACAACCAGAATTAATACAATTTCAATAACCCCTACTCCATCTTCTTCTTTTATAAAATCTTGGATCTGCTGTTTTATTATTAAGGCCATGGTATCACCTCCTCTCTAGTAAAATGCAAGAAATGCAGGTACTACGATCATAGTCATGACAACGAATAACATTAGAAGGAGGGGTAGCAAAAGCTTTGTACCTGCTTCTTCTCCCAGCTTTCTGGCTGCATTCTTTCTCTGCTCAAAAGCCGAAGCCATTTCTATATCAAGTGCATTTCTTAACTGCCTGCCTCCATTTTTCTGATTTTGCTCCAGTAAAGCTGCAAGTTTTATATATGGCTGGAGGCTGCAACGCCTTCCAAATTCATTGTAAGCACGGCTTTCCGACATGCCACTTTTTAACTGTGATGCCGTATGTACCATCTCTTCATAAGCCGGGCGCATAACACGCCTTCCATTTTTAAGAGACTCCCTGTATCCTGCTGCAATTCGTTCCCATGCCCCCCTTACCGTATAACCTGCTCCAATATAAACCACAAGCTTTGAAACCACTTCTGAATAATCCATTAAAAGCTGCTGCTCTCTCAACCTGCTTTTCTTTTGCTTTTCAACCTGAGTCCTGACTTGCAAAAGCACAGCCAGCACAAGACCAAGCACAGGCAAAATCCCATAACTTCCTTCTTTTGGTTTAGAATACTTAAGTTTTTGTCCTTCAAATACATCAGGTAAAATAAGTGATGTGTCTGTCTGCTGCTTCGAATCAAGATCATCAGCCCATTTTTGAAAGGCCGCTTTCTTTTTCTCTTCCAACGTCAGAACAGGTGGATATACTTTACCTTTGTATTGATAGCTTTGCTGGTGGATACCATCCGACACCATAGCCAGAATCAAAATTTCTTTCCCTGCCTCAGAAATATCCTTGTTATAAACTGTTCCAAAGGAGTCAATGAGCTCAGGGTCGCTGGTTTCCCAGCGCACGGTTAATCCAAACGTGTCCAGTCTGGTTTTCAGATTCAGATTTTGTCTTATTGCATTAAGAGAATCATTTTCTGAAAGTATTTGGCCTGGAAGCTGGGTTTTAAGCTGGTCAAACAGGTCCCCTGCTTCTTTGTCTGTATATCTCCGCTCCCTTACAGGAATTTCTATTAATAGTTTTTTATCTTCCTGATCTTTATCCAGTCCTTTTACTAAAACCTCATAAATGTTATCTCCCTGCCCTGGTCCGGCTCTCTTAAGCCCCTCGCCGTAAAACACATCCTGCCTGCCCCAAAATGTGGAAAGTTCCAGAACTGCATATAAAACAATCCCGCTCGCTGCGCATGCAGCCTGTACCTTTGTTACAGGCGGTTTCCATTTAATATTTAATTGTTTTTTCATAAGGCTCCCCGATTATATCTCAATTTCCATAATCCGCTTTGCAGTATGGTAAGCAATCATATAAAGTATCATACATACGGTCATTAAAATTCTCCCGGCTCCAGTGGTATACATAATCTGAAAAAAGCCTGGGGATGTGAAATCAATATAAATGACTATGAAAAAAGGAATAAGATTCATTATTTTTAGTTCAAACTGCTTGGAAGCCGTCATGGTCAGAATCTCCTGCCTAACCTGTACTTTATCCCGAATTACATCTGCCGTGTGACTGATAATTGAAACCAATTCTCCTCCGCTGCGCTTTGCAGTGGAAAATATCTCTGCAAAGTTCTTCACATCATCCAGACCGCTTCTTAATGCAAATTCCAAAAATGCCTGTTCAACGGAACGGTTCATATGGATCTGACTCTCAATGAACCGGAATTCCTTTGTTATGAGTCCCTCTGCGCCATAAAGAACAGATAACTCTCTTGATGCAGAAATAACAGAGTTTTCTACTGAATAACCTGCACTTAAAAAGGAAGAGAGAAGTAAAATGCCTTCTTTAAATTCCAGATTCAACTGCTGAAGCTGTTTGCCTTTTAATTCTTTTCTTTTTGTTAAAGGAACTATAATTCCGAACGGAATGAAAAAAAGAAATACCACCAGACTGCGATAGAAAATATAAGAAAAAAGTGCTGCGATTAAGACCCCCTGTCCACTATAATACAGCCATTCCTTCATAGAAAGAATATAAATATCATAATTCAATGCCTGCTGCCTTGAGCTTTTCTGTGTTTTTAAGATCTCCAACCTTCTTAAGGAATCCCCCAACTTTCCTGGCATCTCCCTTGTCGGTTTCCCCTTCTTCAAACCGGTAAATGGGATTAAGTCTGATTTCACCTTCTTCATATCCAGCTACCTCCACAATTGATAAGACCCGTCTGCTTTTATCCCTTAATCTTCCCAAATGAATCAGGATATCAATTGCTGCCGCTACCTGACTGCGTACCGCCAAAAGAGGAATGTCTGTTCCCATGAGCACCATGGTCTCTAACCTTGACAGCATGTCCTTTGGACTGTTACCATGCCCGGTGCTTAAACTTCCGTCATGTCCGGTATTCATGGCAGAAATCATATCTAGTGCTTCTCTTCCTCTTACCTCACCCACGATAATCCTGGAGGGATTCATGCGGAGTGCTGCCTTTATTAAATCACCAATAGTCACCTCTCCCTCCCCTTCTCCATTGGCACCTCTCGTCTCCAGACGTACCAGATTGGAGATATGAGTGATCTGAAGCTCTGCAGAATCTTCAATGGTTACAATACGCTCGCTTTGGGGAATGTAAGAAGAAAGGGCATTTAAAAAAGTACTTTTACCGGAATTGGTACCTCCGCTGATGAAAATATTATATCCAGCCTCCACAATTGCTTTTAAAAAGTCTGCTGCTTCCCTGGTTATTGATCCCAGCTTTAAAAGCTTAGCAATAGTAATGGGTTCTGGAAACTTTCTGATTGTAACAGCCGGTCCGTCAATGGAAACCGGTGGCAGGACAACATGAACCCTGGAACCGTCGCCCAGTCTGGCATCTGCTATGGGTCTTGAAACATTCACAGTCCTGTTTACACGGCTGACAATCTGCTGAATCATATCTTCTAATTGTTCCTGACTCTCAAATTCCTTTTTCCACCGCTCCATACGGCCATTTCGCTCAATAAAGATGTTATTTGCCCCATTTACCATGATTTCTGTGACGGTTTTATCATCTACCAGTTCCTGAAGAATTCCCAGGCGTCTGAAGGAGTCAAACAGCCAGCCTCTTAATATTAATTTTTCTCTTAAAGGCATATATTCGGTCATTCCCAATCTGATTATCTTCTCATCGATCATGGTGTAAAGCTCTTCATCTGAAATCTGTTGATGCTGATTTAGTTCCAGCATAATATCTTCCCGCATCCTGATGCGTTGTTCTTCGTTCATATCTTCTCCCTCCCTATGGCTGTTTTCTTAACAGCTGCCGGGTAAAATCTCCTAATTCACTCCACAAAAGCTGATCCAGATAATTATCCCTCCTGCCAAAGGTGCAATGATAGGGAAGATTTATTTTCTGAATCCTGCTCATTATGGCATTGTGACCGGAAGCGGCAAGGTATGCTTCAAACTCTTCAACTTTGGCCGCTGATACACAATCATCTTTTACAGGCATATAGATTCCGTCACATACTTCCAAAACGTCAGCTGCTCTTTTTCCCATCTGCCCCAGATCAAGGATAATGGTGCCGTATGTACTCTCCTTAGAGATCTGCTTAATTAAACCCGCTATCTCCTGAGATGAAATAAATGCCAGATCTTCCGGATACTGAACGGGTGGCACATAGTCTAAATCTCCCCATGTATATATAACAGAACCAAGTCGTGCAAATGAAAAGCTGCCCTGTCTGTAGTAATAAAATAAATCTGACATCCCCCTTTTATACTCTTCTCCTGTCAGACCCGCGAAACCAGAGCAATCTTCCATATTTAAGTAAAGAACCTTTAAATCCCGTGACAAAAGCTGGGCCATAGCCAGAGAGAAGGATGTTTTTAAACAACGGTTTACTGGTGAATAGACACCTACTACTCTGCTTCTTTCAGACAGTGTAGTATATCCTGTTTCTTCCAAATCTGCGCAGTATTGTTCCATAATCTCCCGAATGAGGCGATCTGCCGCCTGGTACTTATAAACACTGGGATAGGACTCATTTACAGGAATTATTTTCTCTTCTGCAAGCAGAACAACTTTATCTGCGCCAATCAGCCCGATCTCCTCGTTTGATACTCTGGAACTGATGAGCAGAAGTTTAATATTATGATCACAGCTGTAGCTTTTAAGCTCCTCCAGTGATGAAAACGACACAATGGACACAGGAAAACGTTCTTTAAAATTTACAAATTCTGCAAACCGTTCTCCAAATCCAGAGTCCGCATCGTATATTGCCATAATACGTTTTGTCATACCAAACCTCCTTGTTAAAAGACAACAACAGTAAGTATTGTTCCTAAAAACATACAGAATCCTAACGGAATTACTGCGTCGTTCCCATCCCGGGCGGAACTATAATAAGCTGTAATTTTTTTTGTCTGAATTAATGACCTGACATAGGCCAGAAAGTAAGAAAACCGCTGAAAGGTACAGCCTTTCACAGTCATTAGAACCAGGGACCAGAATGCCCCTATTATGAAACCTCCGGCAACTGCTGAAAAACCGTTGCCATAACCCAGATACCCGAATATCAAAGCAATGATTTTAATATCACCGGCTCCAATCATACGAAATAGAAACAGAAGAAAGAACAACGCTGTTACCCCGAAGAAACGGCTTAAAAAGAACATGAAGCCCCATAGGACTGCCTGATTCTCTGCCTCCCAGCCAGATAAAAAAACTCCCCCCGCCACACCAATCAACACCAGCCTGTTGGGTATTCTGTGTTCTCTTACATCAAAATAAGAACCCGCTGCGAGAATAAAAAATAATACCACAAATTTTACAATATCATCCCCTTTATTTAAACTATAAATCTGGAAATAGTGCCGGAATATCGGCCTTGAACGATGGAATAAAGAATTCCAATTCATTGATGATGAGAAAGTCCGTATACAGAACGTATGCGGGATTCTGACTTAATTATGCACAAGATGACTACAAAAGTCAACAGCTTTTTACAATTTTTTTAAAACTGTTAAGCAGGTGTATGTAACACCAGTTGCGTTTTATCGTTATTTTTTACAATATTTCTACATTTTTTTATTTTATATAAGTGATTTTATACAATATCAGTTGACCTTTCTCTTTTCGGGTGTTAATATAATATTAGTTTACTATTTTAAACCAAAGGAGATGTTTCAGGTGGCAAATAGCGAGTTTTCTGAGCTTTTTAAAAGCTGCATGCCGCTTTTTATTGCATTGGGAGACGAAGTCCGGTTAACAATTATTGAAGTTCTGGCCAGTACGGATTCGTTTCAGACAAATGTCCGGGGAATGAACGTGAACGAGATCACGGATCAGACAAGTTTATCCCGGCCGGCCATATCTCATCATTTAAAGATTCTCAAGGAAGCAGGACTGGTGTCTGCCAGACAGGAAGGAACTGCTAATTATTACTTTCTTACCTTTGGAGAAAGCACAAGAAAGTTATGTACTCTTGGGCAGTATCTCCAGATTTATATGGATCCAGTCCAATAAATTTATGGAGATTCAGGCAATAGATGAATAAAGTTCCAATTTCCAGATATACTGAGATTTATAGGTACCTCGTTAATTTCTTATCTGGAGATGATCGTATGAAAAATTTATTGTTAGGAAATCACTTTTCCCTTACGGAAGAGGAACGGAATTTACGAAAAGAAATCGAACGTTCCAAAACCGCTATTGATGCAGCAAGAAATCATTTTGAACAGGTCGTTGACCCGACATTAATTGACTGTTACATTTACGAGCTTAATGCCGCACAGCTACGTTACCAGTTTCTTTTGCGTCGTTTTAAAAGCCGTGAAGTATAGTCAGACCAAAACCCGCTTTAATACGTAACCTGTTGCAAACGCTGCTTCTGCCTGTGGAATCGTGTACCAAAATGGAGGGGTGAGCAAATGGAAGATTTAACGAATGAATTGGAAACAGGTTTTATTACTGAGCTTGACCGGTATTTGTACAACAACGGCCGGCATTACGAAATTTATGAAAAACTGGGCGCTCATCCAAAAACATGCGATGGAAAACAGGGAATGTATTTTGCTGTTTGGGCACCTCATGCCAGTCAGGTCGGTGTAGTGGGAGATTTCAACGGTTGGATCCCCGACTTAAATCCTATGGTTCCCTTAGCCGACTCCGGGATTTGGGAAGTATTTGTACCAGGAGTCGGTCTGGGACAGTTATACAAATATTCTGTGACTACAAGCAGCGGAAAGATTCTTTTTAAAGCGGATCCCTATGCTTTTTATGCAGAGTTCCGCCCACAGACCGCTTCTATTACAGCAGATTTATCTGTGTATTCGTGGAATGATCTGGAATGGGTTGCAAAAAGGGAAGAACAGGATCCATTATCAGGGCCATTAAGCATTTATGAGGTTCATTTAGGATCCTGGAAAAGAAAAAACCGAGAGGATAAAGAAGGTTTTTATACATACAAAGAAGCTGCTCATGAACTGGCAGAATACATAAAGGATATGGGTTATACCCACATAGAGCTATTAGGCATTGCAGAACACCCCTACGACGGTTCCTGGGGCTATCAGGTGACCGGTTATTATGCTCCTACCTCCCGGTACGGGACACCTGAAGAGTTCATGTACTTTGTTGATTACATGCATCAGAATGGAATTGGAGTCATACTTGACTGGGTGCCTGCACATTTTCCCAAGGATGCCCATGGACTTTCCGAATTTGATGGAGAAGCCTGTTATGAATACGCAGATCCACGTAAGGGGGAACACCCTGACTGGGGAACCAAGGTTTTTGATTACAGCAAGTATGAGGTTGATAATTTCCTGATTGCCAATGCTCTTTACTGGGTAGAAAAGTATCATATTGACGGGCTGCGGGTAGATGCAGTGGCTTCCATGCTGTATTTGGACTACGGAAGAGCCCAGGGTGAATGGGTGAAAAACTGTCTGGGTGGTAATGAAAACCTTGAAGCGATCGAGTTTTTTAAGCACTTAAACAGCGTTATGAAGGAACGTGGAAAAGGTGCTGTTGTAATTGCGGAAGAATCCACTGCCTGGCCAAAGGTTACGGAGACGCCGGAAAATTCAGGCCTTGGTTTTACATTCAAGTGGAATATGGGCTGGATGCATGATTTTCTGGAGTACATGAAGCTGGATCCGTATTTCAGAAAATATAATCATCATAAAATGACCTTTGGAATTACATATTTTACCAGTGAAAAATATATACTTGTATTATCCCATGATGAAGTGGTTCATTTAAAAGGTTCCATGATTGGCAAAATGCCCGGACTTCTTGAGGATAAGTTTTCTAATTTAAAACTTGGTTATACCTTCATGCTTGGTCATCCCGGCAAGAAGCTGCTTTTTATGGGACAGGATTTCGGGCAGTTCCACGAGTGGGATGAAAAGGATTCCCTGGACTGGTATCTGGCCAAGGAACCTCTTGGGGAAGATCTTCAAAATTATGTCAGAGATCTTCTTCACCTGTATCGGAAATTCCCTGCACTTTATGACAACGATTACGTCTGGGAAGGTTTTTCCTGGATTAATGCCAATGACAACGAGCATAGTATTTTCAGTTTTATAAGGCACGGAAAGGGCTCTCAGGCAAGCTTGCTGTTTGTTCTTAACTTTACTCCTGTATCTCGTCCTGAGTACCGTGTGGGTGTGCCAAAATCAGGAAAATACACCCTTGTTATGGATACTTCCAACGGTCTGTATAAAAAAGCAAAAGCAGCTCTGGTTTATAAATCTGAAAAGACTCCATGGGATGGTCAGGATTATTCCATTGCTTATTCACTTCCGGCTTATGGAGCCGCCATATTTTGTTTCTGATTCACAAATTATTTGGTAATTTATTCTATATATTTCTATAAATTGCTATACTTTTTCGGTATTTTGTAGTAAAATAAACGTATAAAATTACTTAATATGCTAGACTCAAAGATGGAAGGAGAGGTTCATATGGCAGCAGAATTAATCGCTACAACAGCAACAAAAAAGGTCTTTCACGATGGTGAAAAGGCAATTAAGGTTTTCAACGCTGAGTTTCCAAAGGCTGAAGTTTTAAACGAAGCACTGATCAGCGCCAGAGTAGAAGAAATTGGCGGCGTTAATGTTCCAAGAGTACTGGAAGTCGGTGTTTTTGATAACCAGTGGTCCATTACCTTTGATTTTATTGAAGGCAAAACCCTCCAGCAGCTTATGGATGAAAATCCGGAAAAGCTGCCTGAATATATGGAACAGATGGTAAATCTTCATCTGAATGTCATGTCTAAGCATTGTCCTCATCTAAATAAGCTGAAGGATAAAATATCCAAGCAGATTCAGGACATTGAAGAGCTTGGTGACGTAACAAGATATGACATGCGCACTCAGCTTGATAGCATGCCAAAGCATACAAAACTCTGCCATGGCGATTTTAACCCCTCCAATATCATTGTAAAGGAAGACGGCACCATGTTTGTTCTGGACTGGGTTCATGCCACTCAGGGCAATGCCAGTGCAGATGTAGCAAGAACCTATCTGCTGTTCTGTCTGCAGGACCAGAATAAGGCAGATATGTATATGAACCTGTTCTGTAAGAAGACCGGAACCGCGAAAAAGTATGTTCAGTCATGGCTTCCTATTGTTGCAGCTGCCCAGCTTTCCAAGAAACGGCCGGAAGAAGCAGAGCTTCTGAATAAATGGGCCGGAGTCTGTGATTACCAGTAAAAGACAGAAAAAGGGAACGGATTTTGTTTCATCCGTTCCCTTTTTTAAGAATCATATTGAGCCATGACCATTTCATAATATCTGCCCCTTTTTTCCATTAAACTCTGGTGAGTCCCCTGTTCTGCAACTCCCCCCTGATAAACAACCGCTATCAGATCTGCATCCTGAATGGTAGAGAGACGGTGTGCAATCACAAAACAGGTTTTTCCAGCCATCAGGCGGCGCATAGCCTGCTGAATCCGAATTTCAGTTCTTGTGTCCACATTTGATGTTGCTTCATCCAGAATTAGTATTTTACTGTCAAGCAGCATGGCTCTTGCTATGGTTAAAAGCTGCTTCTGACCCTTGGATATATTTGTTCCGTCTTCTTTTAAGATGGTATTATAACCTTCCGGCAGTTGTTCGATAAAGGAGTGAATCCGTGCATCTTTTGCCGCTTTTACCACTTCATCCAAAGTTGCGTCTTCTTTTCCATAAGCCAGGTTCTCATAGATCGTTCCCTGAAACAGCCATGTTTCCTGTAATACCATGGCAAATGCCTTTCTGAGACTTTTCCTGGTCAGATCTCTTAAATCCATACCATCAATGGTTATTTTACCGCCATCCACGTCATAAAAGCGCATTAGCAAATTTATGATTGTTGTTTTTCCTGCTCCAGTCGGGCCTACAATCGCAATCAGCTTTCCAGGTTCTGCTTTTAGGGATAGATTCTGCAGTATGGGTTTTCCGGGTTCATATCCAAAATCCACATGAGCGAATTCAACACAGCCTTTGACTGATTGCTTTAAATCAGAAATTACCACCGCATCTTTTCTGTCTTCCTGCTCCGGAATTTCATCCATAAGCTTAAACACCCGCTCTGCCGCGGCAAGGGCAGACTGAAGATCGTTCATAATATTTGCAGCCTCATTAATAGGACCGGAGAATTTTCTTGAATAGAGTACAAAGGAGGAGATCTGACCCACTGACATGGCACCTGTCAGATAAAGGAATGCACCAAATACGCTGATTAGGGTCAGAGACAGATTATTAATAAAATTGACCATTGGACCTGTCATGCTTCCATAATATTCTGATTTATAATAACTTTCCACAGCCTCTTTATTTTTAAATGAAAACTTGCGGATAACCTCTTCTTCCTCACAATAGGCTTTAATACTTTTCTGACCAGTGACCGTTTCTTCCACAAAACCATTGAGCGCTCCAAGGCTTCTGGCCCGCTCACGAAACAGAGGTCTTGTTCGGCTTGTGATAAATCTGGTCATCAGACCTGATAAAGGCACCGTTATTACAAATACCAACACAAGTTTTGGCGAGATGATCACCATCATATAAAGAGCCCCCACAACCGTCACCAGCGTGGTAAGAATCTGAATTAAGTCACTGGACAGGGATTCATTTACCGTATCAATATCATAAGAAATACGGCTTATGATATCCCCTGTCTGATGGGTATCATAATAACCGGCAGGCAGGTAAAGCATTCGGTCAAAGACATCCCTACGCATCTGATATACTACCTTTCGACTGATTGTAATCATCAATACAGACAGGATATAGGACAGGATAGAGGATATCAGATAAAACATAGCCATAAGACCTGCGTATTGAAACACGCGGGGAAAATTAACACTTCCCTTCCCCGGTTCTATGGCATCAACAGCATAACCGGAAAGCAAAGGTCCCAGTAATGCCAGAAGATTGCTTCCAATTGTCATAACAAAGGCAAGAAGAAGTAAAAACCGGTATTTCATCAGATAAGGCATCAAACGTTTTAATGTACTTTTTTGTGAGTCTTTCATACGTTTCCTCCCGCTCCCATCTGAGAAGTAACTATCTCCCGATAGCCTTCACAGGTTTTCATCAATTCTTCATGAGTGCCCTGCCCAATAACAGCCCCCTCATCCAGTACCAGAATCTGATTTAAGTTCATAACGGAGCTAACCCTCTGGGCAATCAGGATACAGGTGGTCCGGGAAAAGTTCTCCTTTAGTTCTCTCCTTAGCTGGGAATCTGTTTTGTAGTCCAGAGCGCTTGAAGAATCATCAAGTACTAAAATTTCAGGATGAGCGGCGAGGGCTCTTGCTATAAGGATTCTCTGCTTCTGACCTCCGCTTAAATTGGCACCCCGGATATTTAAGGATTCTAAAATGCCACCTTTTTCTCCTATAAAATCAAGTGCCTTGGCATAACCGGCTGCATCAATAGCATCTTTCTCAGAAATATTACGCCCCATTCGTATATTTTCAAATATGGATTCTTCAAATATTACATCATTTTGAAATACAGTTCCAAACCTGGACCTTAAATCTTTAAGGCTCATTGCACGGATGTCCCGCCCATTGATACGGATTGTACCCTCATCCGGATCGTAATATCTCATAAGAAGATTGACAACCGTAGATTTTCCCGATCCCGTTGCCCCTATTATACCCAGTGTTTCTCCCTTTCCCATTCGAAACGAGATGTCCCTTAAATGATTACCAGTACCGTCATAAGAAAAGGATACATGATCAAATTCCAGAAATGAAATTTCATTTTCCTTCTCCTTTAATGCAGGCGCCAATAGAAAAGAGGTCTCATCTTCACCTTTAAAAACTTTGTCAATCCGCTCTGCTGACGCGGTTGCCTTTGATACAATAACAAACATTCTGGAAATAGACATCAGAGCATTTAAAATTATTGTAAAATAGGTCATAAATGCCAATATGGTACCGACTTTGGATAGCCCCTCATTAACACGGTATGCACCTGCAATTACGACACACACCAGCCCCATATTGAGAAACAGATTCATGACCGGGTTTATTATGGCTGTTGTAACGGTAGCACGTTTTTCCCAATCCACTACCTCACGATTATGTTGATTGAACCGTTCCCGCTCAAAATCTTCTTTGGATAGGGCTTTAATGACACGGATTCCGGCTATGTCTTCCCGAATCAGACGAACAAATCCATCAATCTTTTCCTGCAGCTGGGTAAACTGAGGAATACTTTTACCGGAAACACCAATGACCACTGCTGTCAGAAGGGGAAGAACCCCTAAAAGGATACAGGCTAAAACAGGATCCAGTAAAAAAGTCATTATAATTCCGCCCACCAGTAAGATTGGGGATCGTACTCCAAGTCTCTGAATTCTTCCAATCATCTGGTGAACATTATAAGTATCACTGGTAAGTCTGGAGATCAGGGAGGGTCTTGTTATTTCATCAGCCTGCCGGTTTGACAGAATCATAACCTTGCGAAATAAATCCTCCCGTATGGTAAAAATACAGTCACTTGCAACTCTCGATGCCATGCGGTTTGCAATAATGCTTAGTGTCACCGCCAGAACAGAGCATACCAGCATGAAGATTCCCCACAGAAAAATTTCTTCCTTTTTTCCTGCCGGAATCACCACATCAATCATGCGGGCCAGTGTCCAGGGGAGAAAAAGATCCATCAGCGTACCTGAAAATTTAATGAAAAAGCCCACAGTCATCCGAAGATAATAGGGCTTTAAATAATACGTTATAATTCGTTTCATGACTCTTGTTTGCCAGACATAGTCTCATGCTCTTTTTTCAGTTCCTGATATAATTCGTAGAAATTCCATTTTGAATTGGTATCTGTTATCACAGCCTTTAAAGCTATTTTTGATACTCCGGAACGCCTTAAATTCATTAGCAGTTCATCAATTTTCCTGCTGGAAAAATTCTTCATTACCAGAACTTCTTCCTCCACCATGGGATGCTCTCCTGATGGCTGCTCTTCAAATCCCTCAATACCAGCCAGATAACCGATCGTCTGACCCGTCTGGTCTGGTGTTATATTTTTAATGCGGATTCCCATTCGTACCAGAACTGCCTTTAACCTGGCAATTCTTGAATCATTCCCTTTCTGACTATCCTTTTCCGGGCAATAATACAGTACCATTTCTTTTTTAACTGACATTTCTTCTCCTCCTGCTGCTGTCTATAGCAGTTGTCTGCGAAGTTGTTCGCCGTCTAATATGCTTAAATAGGAAGGTGCAATATCGAACACGGTTTTACAACCGCTCACCCCTTCTTTATTCAAACGATAGGCAGCCCTTGCATAAGCAATCAGAACAGATGCGGTAAATTCAGGGTTTGAATCCAGTTTTAAGCTGTATTCAACCACATGACCGTTCTCATCTTTCCAGCCGGTTGTTCCAGTTCTTATCACAGATCCACCGTGGGGAATCCCTTTATGATCTCTCAGCAGTTCCTCTTCACTGATAAAATGAACCTCTGTATCATAATCAGCAAAATAATTGGGCATGGTCACAATCTCTTCCCTTATTTTTTCCTTATCTGCTCCTTCTTTTAAAACTACATAGCACTCCCTGGTATGTTTCTGTCTGGTGGTGAGCTCTGGATTTTTCCCACTCCGCACTGCCTCTAAAGATTCTTTAACAGGAATGGTATACTGCCTTGCATCTTTAACACCTTCTATCTTACGTATGGCATCTGAATGTCCCTGGCTGACTCCCTTGCCCCAGAAGGTATAATCGTGACCACCTGGTAATATGGCTCCTGCATACAGGCGGTTTAAAGAGAACATACCCGGATCCCAGCCAACGGAGATTATTCCTGTTTTATTACCCTCTTTTGCACTGGCATCCACCTTTTCAAAATGTTCCTGAATCTTAGCATGGGTGTCAAAGCTGTCCACCACATTAAAATATCTGGCAAACTGGGGAGTCTGCTCTGGAAGATCATGGGCACTTCCTCCGCAGAGAATCAGTACATCAACTGCATCTTTCATGGAAATAGCCTCTTCTACCGGATAAACCTCTACCCCCGGTGTAAGCAGACTGATTGATTTAGGGTCTCTCCTGGTAAATACCCCGCAAAGTTCCATATCCGGATTATGTAGAATTGCACATTCTACACCTCTGCCAAGATTTCCATAGCCTAAAATTCCTATTTTTATAGTCATAAATGACCCACCTTTCGCAAATTTATTACTTTCTATTATAGTTTACAAGAACACTGGTGTAAATCCCGTATTCCACTGATTTTTTGATAAAAAAAATCCGCAGCCGGATAAATACTGGTCTGCGGATTAAAATTATATAGTTACTTAAGCAAATGCTGCTGCAACCTCCGGCATCTCAAGAGCCGTGGTCTCATACTTATCCAAAATTACTCTCTGGATCATATCCCGGGTTCCGGAATTAATGGGATGTGCGATATCCCGGTACTCCCCGTCTGCAGCCTTGCGGCTTGGCATGGCAATAAATAGGCCTTTTTCTCCTTCAATTACCTTAATATCATGAATCACAAATTCATTGTCCAGTGTTATGGATACAATAGCTTTCATCTTACCCTCTTTTTCGATGCGTCTAACTCTTACGTCTGTAATCTGCATGTTAAAGCCCCTTCCCGTCACATTTCCTATAATGTGTATCTCTCGTTTTTTTCTATGACAATTTTTACATTGTCTGGCGTTCCTATATAGGTGGTATTGGCCCGGATGGTATCCCGGCTTTCCACGATACAGTTTTCTATTACCGTATTGTCTCCTATATAAACATCATTTAAAATGATGGAATTCCTGATGACACAGTTGTTACCAATATAAGCTTTTTTAAATAAAACGGAGTTTTCTACTACTCCGTTGACAATACTGCCGCTGGAGATCAGGCTGTTTTTCACAGAAGCTCCAGGATTGTACTTTGCTGGTGGCAGATCATCAATCTTCGAATAAACATCCGGATACTGTCGGAAGAAATAATCCCTGACCTCTGGTTTTAAAAAGTCCATATTTGTCTTATAGTAGGACTCCACAGAGGCAATGTTTCTCCAGTATGTATTCATACGGTAGGCATAGATTCTTTTAAGATTCCGGTAACGGACGAGAATGTCACTCACAAAATCATAACGGTCTTCCATGGCACACCGCTCAATTAACTCAATCAGCTGTCGTCTGCGGATTACATAAATGCCGCAGGAGACTGTGTTAGAGGAAGCAACCATTGGCTTTTCCTCAAAATCTGTAATTCTTCCGTCATCGTTGGTTTTCACAATTCCAAAGCGGGTTGTGTCCTCTCCTGCCGGAAGTTCCGTACAGACAACGGTGATGTCAGCCTTCTTTTCAATATGATATTCCAATACTTTTCCATAATCCAGCTTATAGATGCCATCTCCTGCAGCGATAACCACATATGGCTCATGACTGTTTTTTAAGAATATCAGATTCTGATAAAGGGCGTCGGCAGTTCCTCTGTACCAGTCGCTGCTTTCTGCTGTAATAGTAGGGGTAAATACAAACAGGCCTCCCTGCTTTCTACCGAAATCCCACCACTTGGAAGAACTTAAATGCAGATGAAGAGATCTGGAATTATACTGGGTTAAAACCGCCACATTCTGTATATGAGAGTTTGTCATATTACTGAGTGCAAAATCTATGCTGCGGTAGTTTCCTGCAATGGGCATAGCGGCTATGGCCCTTTTATTGGATAATTCCCTCATTCTTTTGCTGTTTCCGCCTGCTAATACAATTCCTATGGCCCTCATTTCATACCACCTGCCTTTATGATGTAGTCACCGCCTGCCAGCTCCCCATCCGGATAATCCTCCAGTCTGGTCTCTCCGACAATCGCTGTGTTCTTCCCCACCTTTACTTTATCTGGTATGACTGAATTCTCACCAATGGTTACCAGATCAAACTGATAAACTTTGGGATCGTATTTGCTGGGTGCAAAATCACCTGCTCCCAATTCACAGTCTGCACCGACAATAACGTTCTCAGCGATGATTGCTTTATTGATTGTAGTGTTCTCCCCTATCACGCACTCTCTCATGATAATGGAATCTTTCACTACAGCCCCTGACCTTATTACTACACCCGCACCAATGACGGAGTTATGAACCTCTCCGCAGATTTCAGTTCCTTCTCCGATGATACTTCTGTCAATGACAGCCTCTTTTGACACATACTGAGGCGGAATAATATCACTCTTGGTATAAATCTTCCAATATTCTTCATAGAGATTAAATTCCGGAATGATATCAATCAGCTCCATATTGGCTTCCCAATAAGAGCTTAAGGTTCCTACATCCTTCCAGTAACCGTTGTATTCGTATGCAAATACACGGTTCCCTGATTCAAAACAATCTGGTATGATATGCTTTCCAAAGTCACAGCCGGGGACATCTGACATTTTGATTAATGCTTCTTTTAAGACCTTCCAGCTGAATATGTAGATGCCCATGGAAGCAAGATTGCTTCTGGGATTTGCAGGTTTTTCCTCGAATTCTGTTATCCGGTTGTTCTCATCGGTAATCAGAATTCCGAAACGGCTGGCCTCTTCAATCGGGACCGGCATGGCAGCAATAGTGATATCAGCATTATTTGCTTTATGATACTCCAGCATAACCTCATAATCCATCTTATAAATATGATCCCCAGAGAGGATAAGAACATAATCCGGGTTATAGGTTTCCATATACTCCAGGTTCTGATAGATGGCATTGGCTGTACCGGTATACCAGTCGCTTCCCTTGCTTCTTTCATAGGGGGGCAGAATCGTGACACCGCCAACGTTACGGTCTAAATCCCACGGAATACCGATTCCAATATGAGTGTTTAAACGCAATGGCTGATACTGAGTCAGGACCCCTACTGTATCGACTCCTGAATTGATGCAATTGCTGAGCGGAAAATCGATGATACGGTATTTTCCGCCAAAGGATACTGCGGGTTTTGCCACCTTCTGCGTCAGAACACCTAAACGACTGCCCTGACCGCCCGCAAGAAGCATGGCAATCATCTCTTTTTTAATCACGTTATCACCTCTTGCTGTTGATATTTATTGTACTAGCATTATACCACACATTCGTAAAATAGTGAACAAATTTTTGAATTATTGTCATAATTTTTTGTGCATTTTCCGACATTTTTCATGCTTTTGTCATTTCTTTTACATTTTAGTACAGATACAGCGTTTTTGCCCCCCATCCCCCTTGAATCGAGGCCAAAAATACAGTATAATCTTACTAAGTATGCGAACATGTAAAAGGAGAAGCTATTATGGAATTAACCACTGTAAGACAAATATATAGAGACAAAGATTCATTTCTCAACAAGGAAGTTACAATTGGCGGCTGGGTAAGAAGCTTAAGGGATTCCAAGACCTTTGGTTTCATTGTCTTAAACGACGGAAGCTATTTTGACACGCTTCAGATCGTATATCATGACACCATGGATAATTTTTCAGAGATATCCAAATTAAACGTTGGAGCAGCGGTTATCGTCACAGGAACCCTGATTCCGACACCGGAAGCCAAACAGCCTTTCGAGATACAAGCCGCAAAAATCGACATTGAAGGTGCCTCTGCCCCTGACTACCCACTTCAGAAAAAGCGTCATACCTTCGAATATTTAAGAACCATCTCTCACCTTCGTCCAAGAACGAATACGTTTCAGGCAGTTTTTCGTGTACGTTCTCTCATTGCCTATGCCATTCATCAGTTCTTTCAGGAGCGGGATTTTGTCTATGTACACACTCCCCTCATCACAGGAAGTGACTGTGAAGGTGCTGGTGAGATGTTCCAGGTAACAACCATGGATTTAAAGAATATTCCCATGACCCAGGAGGGTGCTGTGGACTTTTCTCAGGATTTCTTTGGAAAACCAACCAACTTAACCGTAAGCGGACAGCTCAATGCAGAAACCTATGCCATGGCATTCCGGAATGTTTATACCTTTGGACCTACATTCCGTGCTGAGAACTCCAATACCACCCGACACGCAGCAGAATTCTGGATGATTGAGCCTGAGATGGCTTTTGCTGATCTTCAGGATGATATGGAGCTGGCAGAATCCATGTTAAAATATGTGATCCGTTATGTTCTTGAGCACGCACCGGAAGAGATGAACTTCTTTAACCAGTTTGTGGACAAGGAATTGTTAGAAAGACTGAACCATGTATTAAATTCCGAATTCGCTCATGTTACTTACACCGAAGCAGTTGAGCTTTTAGAGAAACACAATGAAGAATTTGATTATAAAGTATTCTGGGGCTGTGACTTACAGACCGAGCATGAACGTTATTTAACAGAACAGCTCTATAAAAAACCGGTATTTGTAACTGATTATCCAAAGGAAATCAAAGCATTTTACATGAAGATGAACCCAGACAACAAGACTGTTGCTGCTGTTGACTGTCTGGTACCAGGAATCGGTGAGATTATTGGCGGAAGCCAGAGGGAAGACGACTTAGACAAGCTCACCGCACGTATGGATGAACTGGGACTTAAGAAAGAAGATTATGATTTCTACCTTGATTTAAGAAAATACGGTTCTACCCGTCATGCTGGATTCGGTCTTGGATTTGAACGCTGTGTTATGTATTTAACAGGTATGTCCAATATCCGCGACGTGGTTCCATTCCCAAGAACCGTTAACAACTGCGAACTTTAAGCCGCTGAGGCTGCTGCCAATAATCAGACAGCCTCTTTATACCGGAACCATGTATGAAGGGAGTTTAGATTTCTTTTATATGTGGTTCCAAGTCTATGAAAGAGGATTCCGTACAGCAAGACCAGATTCTCTGTACAGTGCTGTACCAGCGAGGTATTGACGATGAAATTCATACATATTGCAGATGTTCACTGGGGCATGAGCCCTGACAGCGATAAGCCCTGGAGCCGGGAACGTTCCCAGGATATAAAAGACACTTTTGCAAAGGCGGTAAACCAGGCAAAGACTCTGGAAGCTGACTGTCTTTTTATTTCCGGCGATCTTTTTCACCGCCAGCCCCTTGCCAGAGACTTAAAAGAGGTTAATTATTTATTTTCAACCATTCCGGGCGTGCGTGTAGTCATCATTGCAGGAAATCATGACCGCATCCGTAATAATTCAGCCCTTTTAAGCTTTACATGGGCTCCTAACGTGTCTTATATCATGGGAGAGGAGCTGGAAAGCGTTTATTTTAAAGAGATCAATACGGAGGTTTATGGCTTTAGCTATCACTCTGTGGAGATACCCGAAAACCGTCTTGATCATTTAAAGGTACCAAACAACGGAAGAATTCACGTCCTTTTAGGCCACGGAGGAGATGCCAACCATATCCCCTTTGATAAAGGCGCCATGTCTAGTCTGGACTTCTCCTACATCGCTATGGGACATATTCACCGTCCTGAGATTCTCATTGAAAACCGTATGGCATTTGCAGGTTCTCTGGAACCTCTGGACAAGACAGAGTCCGGCCCTCACGGCATGATGGTAGGAGAGATCAACGAGGTGACCCGTATGGTAACCTCATTAAAATTCATCCCTCTTGCAAAGCTTCAGTACATCTCTCTTGCAGTCAATGTCACCCCAGCCACGACCAATACAGAACTAGCCATGAAAATTACCCAGGAGATTCAAAACCGGGGCGGGGAGAATATTTACCGGTTCCGCATACGTGGTATGAGGGATCCTGATATTACCTTTGATTTGGATATGCTTTCCGCCCGTTTTAAAATATTGGAAATTATAGACGAATCTGAACCACAGTATAATTTCTCTGCTCTCTTTGCGGAACACCCAAGCGATATGATTGGCTTTTTTATCCAGGCACTTCAAAAGCCGGAGATGAGCGGGGTGGAGAAGAAAGCACTCTATTACGGAATCAATGCTTTGCTTCGTACAACGGATGAAAGGAGCTGACCCATGAAAATACTGGACATCTACATCAATGGATTTGGAAAATTTCATGGCAGGAACTTAACGTTCCATGATGGAATCAACATTGTTTACGGAAAAAATGAAGCTGGAAAATCCACAATCCATACCTTTATCCGCAGCATGCTCTTTGGAATTGAACGGCAAAGAGGCAGAGCTTCCAGAAATGATCTCTACTCCCGTTTCGAGCCATGGGAAAACAGCGGAACCTATGAAGGCCAGATCCGGGTGGAACATAAGGAACACATCTACCGGATTGAACGGACTTTCCAGAAAAACAAAAAAGAGTTTAAGGTAGTGGATGAAACGGCTGGAAAAGAGATCGAGCCCACAAAGGCGTTTTTAGATGATCTACTTTGCGGTTTAAGCGAAACCTCCTACATCAACACCATCAGCATCGGTCAGTTAAAAAGTGCTACTGATGAAGGTATGGTGACGGAACTGAAAAATTACATTGCAAACTTAAATACGACTGGCAATCTTGCGCTTAACATAACTAAGGCCGCGGCCTGCTTAAAGTCCCAGAGAAAGGAACTGGAATCCCAGATGGTACCGGAAGCTGCCCGTACCTACACCTCTCTGTTAAGTGAAATACGAAACATTGAAAAGGAAATTTCAGCCCCTGAATACGAAAACCAGATTCAGACCTACCAAAAGCTTCGGGTGGATATGAAAACAGATCTGGAAGAACGCCAGGCAGAAAAGGAAGAGTTAATTAAAAAAGTGGCAAGAGGCAGGCAGGTTCTTACAAGCAACCAGTTTACCGACCACGACTCAATAAATTCCTATTCCCAGAAGGCTCAGGAGCATTATGATGACTATATGGAAGCTCAGGCCGCCTGTAACCGGAAACCTACAAAGTTTGCTTCCGCTATTTCACTTATTTTAGCCACACTTTTACTTTGCAGCACCGGTGTTATTTACTATATGGGAGAATCAAATTATTTTTCCGCATATTACGGCGTTGATCTGATTTTACTGTTAAGTGTTTTTGTAAGCGGTGCTCTTATATTCTATCTGATTGGCCTGCTCCTTTTTCTAAGGATTCGTCATCATATGAAGGATATGGAAATGAGTGGCAAGGTACTTGAGGAGATTTTGTCCCGTCACTTAGGTGATACAGATATTACTTCGGAATCCATACAGGCATTTAAGAATCGCATGGCTGAATTCACACGGCTTTGCTCTGCTGTATCCAAATCAGAAGCGGCCATCAACCAGAAAGCGGCCCAGATCGAAGAACTTAATAAGAAGCTGGAAGGCTGCGGTGTTACCATAGAGACACAGCAAAAAAGTCAGTGGGAGCTGGAGAAGAAGCTGGATCATTTATCTGGCTGTAAAACTCAGGCGGAAGGATTAAAGCATATTATTGCTGAAAATGACCGTATACGGGAAGAAATCTCAGCGGTAGACTTAGCGTTGGAAACCATGACCAGCTTATCTTCCTCAATCCGAGACTCATTCGGACTATACTTAAATAAAGCAGCATCTGATTTAATTGCCGGAATTACTGGCGGAATCTACACCAGCATGAGTGTCGATGAGAACTTAAACATCTTCTTAAATACAAAAACCAAACTGGTACCTTTGGAGCAGGTGAGCAGCGGAACCATGGATCAGGTTTATCTGGCTCTCCGTCTTGCCGCTGCAATGCTGATTCAGACCGGTGATGAAAGAATGCCCTTCATCTTTGATGACAGCTTCGTTCTTTATGACGACGACAGGTTAAAGACCGGATTAAAATGGCTGGCCGGCACTTATACAAATCAGATCATTATTTTTACCTGCCACCAGCGGGAGGCTCAGATGATGACTGCAAACTTAATGCCTTATCATTTAATTGAAATATAATAAAATCCCTGAAAGAGACTTTAATTCTAATCTCTTTCAGGGATTTCTTATTAATCACGGGTTTTTATTAAACCAATTATGACACCAATTACAATTCCCACGAATGCCGGGCAGATCCAGCCAAGACCGGCTGAATAAAACGGAAGCTTTATAAGCTCTGGATGTAAAATTTTTGCTCCTGCCTGTTCCAGTGCCAGAAGTGCTCCTGTGATTCCGGTTAAACCTATGGCACAGGCATAGACCGCTCTCCATCGTTTTCCATCACGAAAAGCGAAAGACAAAATAATCAATACAATGGAAATGGGGTATAAAGCACTTAAAACTGGTACTGATATCTCCAGTATCTTATTAAGTCCCGCATTGGATATAATAAGGCTTACCAACGCGAATAAAAACGCCCACGTCCGGTATCCAATCTTCGGCATAATGGTGCAGAAATACTTGCTGCAACAGCTGATCAAACCAATACAGGTATTCAGACATGCAATAAAAAAAACAGCAGCCAGCAGAATAAGACCTGCATTTCCGTATAAAAACTGCACTGCCTGGTTCAAGGTCTGAGCACCGTTATCTGCCAGTCCAAATGCACCGCCGGTCACTGCGCCAACATGTGATAA